>JBOGAI010000066.1:0-2671 GCA_051655665.1 Erysipelotrichaceae bacterium
CGTAGCCGAACCACGCATCATCCGTGAAGAACTAAAAAAAGCGCATGACAATGGCAATTTACTCTTTGGATCAAGTTGTGCCAATGGGGTACTCTTTGAATTGGCGCAAACCCGCTCCAAAGCGGCTCTCAAAGAAGCCATGCGCTTCTATGATTACATTGAAATCCAGCCTTTGGAAAGCTATCGCTATTTGCTGGATCGTGGCAGCATTGATTCCCAAGAGCGTTTGGTGCTCATCTTAAAATCCATCATCGAGGTGGCCCAAGAACTTGGCAAAATCGTAGTGGCAACCGGGGATGCGCACTACGTGCACCCGGAACAAAAAATGATTCGCGACATCTACATCCAATCGCAAGCGATTGGCGGTGTCCGTCATCCGTTGTACATCTACAACCAGGAACGACGTCGTGCCACCAAATCGATTGATGCGCACTTGCGCACGACCGAGGAGATGTTGAAACAATATCCGTATTTGAGCAAGGAGCAAACTTATCAAATCGTAGTGGAAAATACCAACAAGATTGCGGAGCAAATCGAAGTGGTGTATCCGGTCAAAGACAAGCTCTATCCACCGGAAATCGAAGGCTGTGCCGACAAATTGCGTGACATTTGTTATGCCAATGCCAAAGCGATGTATGGCGAAGTCTTGCCAGACATCGTTGAGAAGCGCTTGGAAAAAGAACTCAATTCCATTATTGGAAATGGGTTTCAGGTGGTATACTACATTTCCCATTTGCTGGTGAAAAAGTCCTTGGATGATGGCTATCTTGTAGGAAGCCGTGGATCCGTTGGCTCCTCCTTTGTTGCGACGATGTCCAACATTACCGAAGTAAACCCCTTGGCTCCACACTATGTGTGTCCAAGTTGTCAATACAGTGAATTTTATACGAATGGGGAAGTGGCAAGCGGATTTGACTTGCCGACCATTCCATGTCCGAAATGTGGGGCCGACCTCAAAGGCGATGGACAGGACATTCCCTTTGAAACCTTCTTGGGCTTTGAAGGGGACAAGGTACCCGATATCGACTTGAACTTCTCAGGAGAATACCAAGAGGTGGCCCACAACTACACCAAAGAAGTGTTTGGAGAACGCTATGTGTACCGTGCCGGTACCATTGGTACCGTGGCCCAACAAACCGCGTTTGGTTATGTAAAAGGCTACCAAGAGGAGATGGGGTTGACCAAACCAATTGGCAGTGCGCAGATGTTGCGCTTGACCCAAGGGTGTGAGGGCGTCAAACGAACGACCGGACAGCATCCAGGGGGCATCATTGTTATCCCGGACTACATGGACGTACATGACTTTACCCCGGTGCAATTTCCGGCCAACAACCCCAATGCGGAATGGAAAACAACCCACTTCGAGTTCCATGACATTCATGACAATGTCTTGAAACTGGATATCTTGGGACACGTGGATCCTACTGCGATGAAACTGTTGGAGAAAATGAGTGGCATTGATCCGAAAACCATTCCTCTCAACGATCCACAAGTCATGAGCATTTTCTCGGATACGATTGCCTTGAAACTGAAAAATGAGACCAGTGAGAAGACCGGTGCCGCCGGCATTCCGGAGTTTGGTACCGCCTTTGTACGTGGGATTTTGGACATGACCCGTCCGACCACGTTTGATGAGTTGGTTCGTATTTCCGGATTGTCGCATGGAACCGACGTTTGGCTTAACAATGCCAAGGATTTGATTGAAGCCGGCATTTGTACCCTAAAAGAAGTAATCGGATGTCGTGACGACATCATGGTGTACTTGATGCACAAAGGCTTAAAACCCAAAACCGCTTTTGACATCATGGAGTTTGTGCGTAAAGGCAAAGGGTTGAAGGATGAATGGATCCCGATTATGAAGGAACACAATGTCGAAGACTGGTACATTGATTCTTGTCGTAAAATCAAGTATATGTTCCCCAAAGCCCATGCCGTGGCCTATGTCTTGATGGCGGTGCGCATTGCCTGGTTCAAAGTACACTATCCACAGTATTACTATGCCGTCTACTTCTCGATTCGCTGTGATGCGTATGACATTGATGCCATGATTCAAGGAGAAAGTGCGATTCGTGCTCGCATGAGTGAGATCAAACGCAAAATGGACAATCCCGAAACCAAAAATGAGGTCAGCAAAAAAGAAAAAGACACGTATTCTTGTTTGGAATTGGCATTGGAGATGCACATGCGTGGACTCTATTTCACCAACATCGATTTGATGCGTTCGCAGTCGAAAACCTTTATTGTGGACCCAGAGCGTCCAAACTATTTGATTCCTCCTTTTACCAGCATTGATGGATTGGGAGAATCGGTTGGGGACAGTGTCATCGAGGCACGCAATGCAACCGATGAACACGGCAACATCAAAGCCTTCTTGTCGAAAGAAGACTTGTTGCAACGAACCTCACTCAATGGAACGCATTTGAAACGCTTTGAACAAATGGGGGTCGTCAGTCATTTGCAAGACGAAAACCAGTTATCCTTGTTTTAAGACAAAAGAAACGTAACACCGTGCATAAGCCACGGTGTTTTTTTCATGGATTGGACAGAGGGAAACGCGAATAATAAGAGCCGCCTTTACACAAACATCCCCTCTAGGGATGCATTGTGGTGGTAGTACGTGGTAGAATAAAAAAGTAGAACAATGCCACTAGGGGGTGGTGGCACACATCAT
>JBOGAI010000067.1:0-5656 GCA_051655665.1 Erysipelotrichaceae bacterium
CCCACTGTATTAATATGCAATATATCGTATTCATCATCCGGATTGGTGGTATATGGAACTCCCACCGCTTGCAAGGCAGCTTTTTGGTGCTTCAATGCACGACCAATCCCCGATTTTGAAATCATTTTTTCCCCTTCAAAATACAAACAAACTTTCATAGGCGTTCTCCTTTACTAACCTTCATTATAACATAAAAAAGGCATACAACAGGAATAAAAAAGGGCATGAAGGCCCCACACATTTGCATTTATGCGTTTTTTTGTTTAATCGCATGGTCTTTTCCCTGATTATTGGAACGCTGCGATTCAAAAGAAAACCCCAGCCAAAACAGGCTGGGGTCTGATAGGAGAGAAAAGGAATTATTCAGCGTCAAATGCTTTCAACAAAATTTGTTCCATATCCACAACAAGCGGAAGTTTTGGATTTGCTGGAGAACATTGATCTTCATATGCATACATCGCCAATTTGTTGAGTTGTTGCTTGAATGCATCCCCGTCAACACCTTGTGCTTTGAAGCTCATTTTAATGCCTACATCGCGTCCTAGTTGCGCAACCGCTTGAGCAAGTGCTTCCACACCTTGTGCAGGTGAGCTTACTTCCAAGCCGATTGCTTGTGCGATTTCCATATATTTTTCATCGGCAACATAGGATTGGTATTTTGGCCATACCGCGGTTTTTTGAGGACGAACCCCGTTATAGCGGATGACGTGAGGCAACAAGATTGCATTGGCGCGTCCATGAGGAATGTGGAATTCCGCGCCCACTTTGTGCGCCAAGGAGTGGTTGATCCCTAGGAATGCATTGGCAAACGCCATTCCGGCGATTGCACTTGCATTATGCATTTTTTCACGTGCTTCAAAGTCGTTTTTCCCATCTGCAACGCTGCGACGCAAGTATTTGAACACCATCTTGATGGATTGCAGTGCTAACCCATCCGTGTAATCATTCGCCAAGACTGACACGTACGCTTCAATCGCATGCGTCAATACGTCCATACCGGTGTCTGCTGTGATGACCGGTGGCAAGTTTTTCACTAGGGCTGGGTCAATAATGGCAACCGTTGGAGTCAAAGAGTAATCGGCCAATGGATATTTTTTGTTGGCTTTTTTATCAGTGATAACCGCAAATGGGGTAACTTCAGATCCCGTACCAGAAGTTGTTGGGATACATACCAATTTGGATTTTTTACCCAATTCTGGATAACGGAAGGCACGTTTGCGAATGTCCATGAATTTTTGTTTCAAATCATCGAAATTTACATCAGGTTGTTCATAGAATAACCACATCCCTTTGGCAGCGTCCATTGGAGACCCTCCCCCTAAGGCAATGATGGTATCCGGTTGGAAGCTTCTCATGATCGAAACCCCCGCTTTTACCGTATCCAAACTTGGATCTGGTTCTACATCGCAGAACAATTGGTATTGTACCTTGTTGCGACGTTTTGCAAGCATGTCGGTAATGCGGCTAACATAGCCCAAATCAACCATTGAACGGTCGGTTACGATGAATACTTTTTCGACATCGTGCATTTGAGTCAGATACTCAATTGAATCACGCTCGAAGTAGATTTTTGATGGAACTTTGAACCATTGCATATTGTTTTTTCTTCTCCCAATTCGTTTGATGTTTAATAGGTTGATCGCAGAGACGTTGTTTGAAACAGAGTTTTTCCCATAAGATCCACACCCAAGTGTCAAAGAAGGCAAGAAGGCGTTGTATACGTTCCCGATTCCTCCAAAGGTGGAAGGAGAGTTCCAGATGACACGGATTGCTTTGACACGAGCACCGAATTCTTTCACCAATGCTTCATCGCTTGTATGGATGGCTGCCGAGTGACCCAAACCGTGGAATTCCACCATTTGTTCGCTCATCATCATGCCCATTTCCGTATTTTCGGCTTTCAAGATGGCCAAGATTGGAGACAATTTTTCACGTGTCAGTGGTTCTACTTCTCCGACTTGTGCACATTCCGCAGCCAAGATATTGGTGGTTTCAGGCACTTTGAATCCCGCTTGTTCCGCAATCCAGTGAGCAGAGCGTCCTACGATTTCCGCATTCAATTTCGCACCAGAGCAAGATTTGGATTCTGCTTTGCATCCGAACGCATACTCTTCCAACAACGCTTTTTCCTTTTTATTACAGAAGTACACGCCGTATGATTTGAATTCCGCTACGGTTTCTTCATAAATTTCTTGGTCGATGATTGCGGCTTGTTCGCTTGCACAAATCATCCCGTTGTCAAACGCTTTTGACATGACGATATCATGAACTGCCTGTTTAACATTACAGCTTTTTTCTACGTATGCAGGAACGTTCCCCGCTCCAACGCCCAACGCCGGTTTTCCACAAGAGTAGGCCGCTTTCACCATTGCATTTCCTCCGGTTGCCAAGATGGTTGCAATGTCTTGGTGGTTCATCAATGCGCTGGTCCCTTCCATAGAGGGTTTGCTGATCCACTGAACACAGTGTTCTGGTGCTCCAGCAGCTACGGCTGCTTCGTATACGATTTTCGCAGCGGCTGCCGAGCAGTTTTGCGCCGATGGATGGAACGCAAAGACGATTGGATTGCGTGTTTTCAACGCGATTAGCGCTTTAAAGATGGTGGTAGAAGTTGGGTTGGTTGTTGGGGTGATTCCGGCAACAACCCCTACAGGATCGGCAATTTCCGTAATTCCGGTTACGCTGTCCTCAGAAATGATGCCTACGGTTTTCAAGTGACGCATGTTGTTTACCACATGTTCACATGCAAATAGGTTTTTGATTGCTTTGTCTTCGAAGACCCCACGTTTGGTTTCTTCCACGGCCAACATAGCCAATTCACCATGTTTGTCTAATGCGGCAACCGATGCTTTTGCTACGATGTAGTCTACTTGTTCTTGATCCAATTGCAAGAAAGCGTCTAGAGCTTTCACTCCGTTTGCAACAAGCGCATTCACTTCTGCTTGAGCATCGAAAGTCTTAACTTCTTTCACTTCATTTGGTTGTTGTTTTTCTGCCATATCTGTCCACTCCTTGTGTTGTGAATTTGTTCACATCTTGATTACAAACCTATGTTATCACATCAAAAAAACAGTTACAACACTTTTGATAAAAAATTCACAATAATTTTATTTGTAAACGCTATCACGATTTTAGTATGCGCTTACACCCCTTTGTCAGACCTCAGTCGGGTCGTGTCATGACGATTTCAGGATACTCTTTTTGAATAAAAACGCAAAAAAAAGCTCTGATTGCTCAGAGCTTTTCTTGTTTGATCGGGTTGCTTATTCTACAGCCAAACGTTCCAAACGTTTGAAACGATTGATTGCATCTGCTTTGGTTTTTTCAAGCAAAGTATATGCAGTTTCGCCTTTGATTTTTGGCAACATGTTGTAACGTGTTTCTGCCATTACGAAGTCATTGAATTTATCGAAATCAGGGTTTTTGTAGTCGATAGTCAATGGGTTTTCGTTACGTGGATCGAAACGGTACAATGGCCAGTATCCGCACTCAACAGCACGTTTTTGTGTTTGTTGGTGGTTCATCAATCCGCCTTTGATACCATGTTCGATACATGGAGAGTACGCCAAGATTAGAGATGGTCCATCATAGCTTTCAGCTTCTTTGATGGCTTTCAATGTTTGTGGACGGTTTGCCCCCATTGAGATGGAAGCAACATAAACGTGTCCATAAGCCATTGCGATTTGTCCCATGTCTTTTTTCGCTGTTGGTTTACCACCTGCAGCGAATTTCGCGATGGAAGCCGCTTGAGAAGATTTAGAAGATTGTCCACCTGTGTTGGAATATACTTCTGTATCTAGTACTAGAACGTTAACGTTCAAGTTGTTTGCCAAGACGTGGTCCAATCCACCGTAACCGATGTCATAAGCCCATCCGTCTCCACCAACGATCCAGATGGATTTGGAAACCAAATCACGTTTCATTTCAAGCAATTCTTTTACATCTGCGTTTGCGCTTGCTTCAAGAGCTGCAACTAGTGCATCCATCAATTCGCGTTCTGCATCACGGTTACCGTGAACTTCGATGTATTTTTCGAACAATGCTTTCAAGTCTGCTTCTACTGCATCTTTGGTTGATTCCATGATTTCAAGGATACGAGCAGTTCTGAAGTTTTGAGCCAATGCCATACCATAACCGAATTCAGCATTGTCTTCGAACAAAGAGTTCGCCCAAGCAACACCTTCTCCGTTTTCATCTGTGATGAATGGAGTAGAAGGAGTGGATCCACAGTAGATAGAAGAACATCCAGTAGCATTTGCTACTTGCATGTCACGTCCGTACAATTGAGATACCAATTTGTAGTATGGAGTTTCCCCACATCCTGGACAAGCCCCAGATACTTCGAAGTATGGTTTCAAGAATTGTGAACCTTTTACAGTATCCGTTGAGAAGTATTTTGATTTGTATTCTGTTTGAGTGTACAAGTAGTCAGCCAAAGGAGCCAAGTGCAATTGCGTATTTACATCTTCCATGCTCAACGCTTTGTTTCCACCTTTACCTGGACATTCCACTACACATAGACCACAACCTACACAGTTATCAGGAGATACTTGAATACGGAATTTCAAGCCCGCAACGTCTTTCCCCATTGCATTGATTGTAGTGAATTCGCTAGGAGCGTTTGCAATTTCTTCGTCATTCAACAAGAATGTACGGATTGTTGCGTGAGGACATACGAATGAACAGAATCCACATTGGATACAGTTTTCTTCGTGCCACATTGGAACTTGTGTCGCAATGGTACGTTTTTCTTTAAACGCAACGTTGTTACGCATAGAACCATCCAACAAGTCGCCTTTCATGAATGCAGATACAGGCAAGTCGTATCCTTCCAAAGCGTTGATTGCTTCCACGTGGAAGTCAAAGTAGTCATCGCCAGTAGAAACGCGTGTTGTCGTCACTTCAAGGTTAGCCCAAGCTGGATCAACGGAAACTTCAACCAATCCATCTTTACCAGAATCGATTGCAAGCCAGTTCAATTTAACGATTTCTTCACCTTTTTTACCGTATGATTTTTTCGCTGCGTCTTTCATGTAAGAAACGGCTTCTGCATAAGGCATGATTTGTTCGTTTAGTGCGAAGAACGCAGATTGAAGGATCGTGTTTGTACGACGTCCCATTCCGATGTTTTGCGCAATTTCCGTTGCATCAATGATGTAGAATTTAACGTTTTTCTTAGCCAATTGTGCTTTAACGCGGTTTGGCAAGTGGTTCGCGATGTCTTCTGCTTTGAACGTTGTGTTCAACAAGAAAGTTCCGCCTTTTGCAATGTTACGCAACATGTCGTATTTCAATAGATAGCTATCTAGTGAACAAGAGATGAAGTTTGCATTTTGAATGTAGTACGTAGAGCGAATTGGTGTTTTCCCGAAGCGCAAGTGAGAACGTGTTGCTCCCCCTGCTTTTTTAGAGTCATACGCAAAGTACGCTTGTGCATACATGTCTGTGTTGTCACCGATGATTTTGATGGCATTTTTGTTTGCAGAAACGGTACCGTCAGAACCCAATCCATAGAACAAGCAGCTAGTGTAGTCTACATCAACTGAGAATTCTGGAGCAACTGGCAATGACAAGTTGGGAACGTCATCCTCAATTCCTACTGTGAATCCGTTGAAACGGTTGTCACCAGTCAAGAAATCGAATACTGCTTTTACGT
>JBOGAI010000068.1:0-3303 GCA_051655665.1 Erysipelotrichaceae bacterium
CATATGAATCGTAGACAAAACTTTACTGCCGGTTTTATTCGTGAAAACCCGGTATTTGCCCTTTACTTGGGATTGTGTTCGGTGCTTGCCATCTCCACTTCCCTAAACAATGCACTGGGAATGGGCGTTTGTGTTATCATCGTAACCATTCTTTCCAATGTAATCGTATCCGCGATTCGCAAGATTACACCAAATGAAATCCGTATTCCGGTTTACATTGTAGTCATTGCGACGCTTGTAAAAGCCATCCAATTGTTGGTCAAAGCCTTTGCGCCAGACTTGGATGCAGCACTTGGTCTATTCATTCCTTTGATCGTAGTAAACTGTATCATTTTGGGACGTGCGGAAGCATTCGCCTCTAAAAATGGAATTTTGGATTCTGCCATCGATGGATTGGGAATGGGTCTTGGATATACCATCGGATTGGTTATTCTTTCGGCCATCCGTCAAATCCTTTCTACTGGAATTTTGAACTTGGTGAATCCGTTTAGTGGGGCTGAAATCTTCAGCTTGACCATCATTCCGGAAAGCTTCACCATTTCCATCTTCGGAAGCGCATTTGGAGCGTTCATTACGTTTGCTCTAATCGCTGCGGGAGTATCTGCGTTAAAAGCGCGCGCGGAAGCGAAAGCAAACGCGAAGGAGGCTAAATAATGGCTGAGATGTTTACATTATTTATTACCGCCGTATTGATCAACAACATCATCCTTTCAAAGTTTTTGGGACTTTGCCCATTCATGGGGGTTTCGAAAAAAAGCAGCTCTGCAATTGGGATGGGTGCGGCCGTAACATTTGTTATCTTCACGGCAGGGATTGTATCCTATGGGTTGTATAACTTTGTTTTGGTTCCATTGAATCTTGAATTCATGGACTTGATTACCTTCATTTTGGTTATTGCTTCTTTGGTGCAATTGACTGAAATGATCATCAAAAAAGTGTCTCCTGCATTGTACAAAGCGTTAGGGGTATACTTGCCTTTGATCACAACCAACTGTGCGGTTCTATGGGTTGCGTTGGAAAACGTGTCTCAAGGATACAACTTTACCCAAACGGTAGTGCATTCTCTTGCAGTACCTATTGGATTTACACTTGTTCTTTACATTTTCTCTACCATCCGCGAACGTTTGGATGCATCGGATACACCAAAAGCATTTTTGGGTAATCCGATTGCCCTCATTGTTGCCGGAATCATGGCGTTGGCTTTTTCTGGATTAGCAGGATTGGTATAGTATGGAATTTGTATATGCAATCGTGTTTTTTGCGCTCATGGGTGGGTTTTATGCTTTGGTGTATACCCTCAATCGCAAAACACCATTGCCACAAGGCTGTGAGGATTTAGCCTCCGCTTGTACAGGATGTAAAGATTTTGCTTGTGGACACAATCCCACGCACAAAGAATAACAGATAAGGAGATAGCAAATGGTAGAAGCAATTATCATGATGTTGATCTTGGGTGGTTTGTTAGGTTTGGGTTTAGGTGTTGCTGATAAGTTGTTGAAAGTCGAAGTGGATGAGCGCGTGGAAAACGTGACCAACATGCTTCCTGGATATAACTGTGGTGGTTGCGGATATCCAGGGTGCTCTGGATTGGCCGAAGGACTGGTTAGCGGAGAAGCCAATGCGGTTGCGCTTTGCAAACCTTCGAAAGTCGACGCACGTACAGCAATTATCGAATATCTAGCAAATACGCCAGGACCAGATGGCAAGACAATCGCCTTAAAATCATAATGAGTGAAGACTGTTCAAACGAACAGTCTTTTTTTTGTTTTTTTTTAGGAAGAATGCCAAACATCCCCTAACATAGGATAGGGAGGTGAGCGATGAAATCAGCCATTTTTTCCTGCATGCTCGTGATTTTGATGGGGTTGGTAAGCTGGATTTGGCTCACCATTCAAACCTATGATCACGAGGTGCAGCAGTTAAGCAGTGCACTCAAACGCTCGATCGCGTATACGATGATGGAAACGCATGAACAACTTTTCAGTGAGCAAGAATTGATGGATGTGTTTGAATCCCACTTTCGCTTGCTGGCCAGTCCACGCTATCACTATGAACTCGATATGATGGGCTATTTGCAAACGCCACGGCTTTTGCGCATTCGTGCGAAGGCTATGGAGAAAAACAGTCGCAATCCGTTGCACTTTACACTAGATGAAGTCGTCATTGAGGAGGTATACAATGAAAATCATCCATAAAAAGATGCTAACCGCCCTACTCGCAGGCAGCTTGCTCGGCGCGGGTATGATGGTTGTCCAACAAGAAGAATATGTGGAGGTAGTTTACGCTGTAGAGGCGATAGGGCCACGCACCTCCATTCAATCCAATCAGGTAGGGATCAAGAAAATGCCCAAGTCGCTCGTCCACCAAGATCTCGCTCAAGACATCGCGCAGGTGAGTGGGAAAGTTACCGGAATGTATCACGCCATCCCCAAAGGGGGCTTGGTGCATCCTTCTACCTTACAAGCGGAAAGTGAGCTTACTGACAGAGCGTCAACGATGCTCTTGCATGGGCAGGTGGCTTTTGCCATGCCAGCGGATCTACTAAAGACAGGTGGGAATACGCTTATCGAAGGACAAAAGGTCGATGTGTATGGTGGTTTGTTTGAGCGCAATCAAGAAATTGTTGTCGATAAACTGCTCGAACAAGTTCGAATTGTAGCCATCAAGGACGCCAAAGGCAATGACATTAGTGCGAACAGTAGTGGGACGCTTCCCAAAGTCATTGTGTTGGCGATTGAAGAGCGCTTTATTGGCGTTTTGCGCACCTTGCAGAAAGTAGGAACGTTAGATTTGTATCCAAGCTATCGCAGCTATGAAACCCAAGAGGAATGCATCGTCAACGCGCAAGCACGAATATGGGCGCGCTACCCGTATGAATAATTTGGATTGGGGCTTTCTTCAACCCTGGATTGAGGATGAGTCGGTCACCGACATCAATTGCAATGGACAAAGCATGTGGATAGACCACTTAAAAAAAGGACGCTTTGAGGTGGAAGGGTTGCAACGCGAGGCATTGGTAACCCTGAGTTATCGAATTGCCAACTTTGTCAACGAATCGTTCAACCAAGTTCATCCACTTATTGAAGCCGAAACGAGCGACTTGCGCATTTCACTCATTCACGAATCCCTTTCCAAAAGTGGACATGCGCTCTCCATCCGTAAAACACCACGATTGCAACGCTTGAACCGCAAGCAAATGCTGTTGGACGAGTACATGCCCAAATGTGCCCTTGACTTCTTGGAACAAGCAATTCAGGAAAAGCGCAATGTAATGGTGTGTGGCTTACCTGGAGCGGGTAAAAC
>JBOGAI010000069.1:0-3513 GCA_051655665.1 Erysipelotrichaceae bacterium
ATTGCGTAACTGATAGACAATATGTTCCATCTCTTTTCCTTGATAGCGCTTGGTATAACGTTCTTTTTCCGTCATCTTCAATCCCTTTGCAACCTTTATGGAAGCAAGATTTTCTGGTCGTATGGTTGCGATGACTTCATCTAGTTGCAAATCATCAAAAGCATAATCCATCATCGCTTTGGCACCTTCAAGTGCATAACCCTGATGCCAGTAATTCTTATTTAGAATGTAACCAAGCCCCACATAGTGTTGTTCGTTTACAACCTCATCCAGTAGACCAATTTGACCAACTACTTTATCCGTTTCCTTCTCAATTGCCAAAAAGTACCCATACCCTAGCTTTTGATAGGACTCCCTGCATTTTTGAATCCATGCATAAACCTCATCATCTGTGAAGGCGTGTTCCCATGCCTTCATGACTTCAGGGTCTTGCAACATCTCGCACAATACCGCATAGTCATTTTCTTGAATCTTGCGATAGTACAATCGCTCACTTTCGGTAATGATGTCCAAATCCATTTGAACATCATAAGACTCATCAATGAATAGGATCTTGTTGTCAGTGGAAAGACACTGTTGCAAATACCAGTTGTTCTCTTCTACTAGTCTTTCAATGGTGCAATCTGAATCATCCAAGCGCTGTTCCACCACATTGGCATAGCACTTGATTTCAGCGAAATGAGACTTGATGTAGTCTTCACTCATGACAAGACAAACATAACGAATATGAGCCAAATAAAAGCTTGTAAAGTCTTGTTTCCACTCAATGGGGATATAACATCCTTCTACGATTAAATCTTGTTGATTCTCAATGGCCATCTTGATCATTTCACGCACGATTGGCCATACGATGCCGGTTAGCTTTTGATCGTCTTCCACACTTACGTTTGTATTATGACTTCGAATCAAGCCCATCTTCAACAAATCCAATGACAAATACGGCATTTGATACTGCTCAAGCAATGTTTGTGCAAGTAGCGTTTTACCCGTATGGCTGGCTCCAGTAAGTAGCACAATCATGCTTTTTCCCATCCTAGCTTCTTTTCTTTCATGAATGTCGATGCGGCACAAAGCGACAACAAGATGCAGGCTGCCCCCCATGGCAAATAATCACTCCATATCCCACCATCTTCTACTCGATTTGGATCGTCTTGGACAGCATCGGTATGGAAAAACTGTTCGGTTGCCCACCCAAGCTTGCCAAAGCCAAACGAGAAAGAATCGGTATTAAATGTTTGAAGTCCCCATTGCAGCGTATCTTGCATTCGGTTCATAAAATATTCGTTTTGAGTATGTTCAACCACATACTGCATCTCTTCTAGGATCAAGTTTCCCATAGGATGGATGTGGATATTGTGGGTTGATGTTATGGAACCACCACAACTTGACCACTGCAATGACTGTAGTGGTTCATGTACAAAACGGGTATTGTAGGCAAACTTCCAAGAACACTCATAATGCATGCAGTGCACCAACATATCCAGATAAATGAGGTTTTGGGTAAGTTCATGCACTGTTTTTAATCCGGTAATGAAGGCAAGGTTGCCTTCTTCGTCAACCGCCTGATTGGCATCAAGGGGCATCCCCCACACTTCCACGTTTTCAATAAAGCGTGCATAAAACGCAAAGGCTTTCTCAACTGATTTGAGGTAGGCAGGATTGCCATCCAGTTGGGCCATTTGGGCAATGGCCGCGAATACCCACGCCCCTTGAAAGGAGTCAAAAGAAAGAGCTTCTCCAGTGTCGCCATGATAATAACACCCATACGCACCATCGTCACGTTGTTGCTTGATGAGATGGTCCACCATTTCCCTGCAAACATGGCTCCAACCACTTGTATCCAGGGTTGGATCAATTTGTTTGAAATGGGATATTGTTTTCAATAAATACGTGAGCGCTTGTCCATTTACATAGGCTGAATATGCTTCCTCAATGGGTTGATGGTTGGCATCAAAAAGTCGTAAATCTTCTTTCCACCAGCCACTGATGTGATATTGCTTATTGGTTTTGCTCTCATAAAAAAGGTGGGCTTTGGGGTGGTACGCTTCGTCAATGAAACGCGTTATGTATTCCACCACCACTGCCTTTGCTTCTGGGTGATAGGAAATGGCTCTTGCCAAAGGATACACCACTTGCATTCCCCCCGTCCAAGCACTGTCTCCAGAAGTCGTAAGCTTGCCCTCTTCTTTGACGATGCTTGGAAAATACGCATCGTTACGATTGTACGCATCCTTAAGTAGTGCATGGGTAAGCTGTGCAATCCCTGCTTCGATGGTACAACGCGGCCGTGGAGGGCTGTGGATTTTATTGTAGAAGGCAACAAGCACGTCTTCATAGGCGTAGCGATTGGCTGCCCGCTCTACATAGTAGTGACCTTTGGTTTGCAACCAATCTCCTTTTTCCAAAGAAAGAAACCCGATGTTGCTGGTTGGTTGAAGGCTGTGTTCACGCAACTTGCCACGATAGTGGTTGGGTAGGTGATGATACCCAAGGGTTATGGCAATACGGTCAAAGGCATCGTCTGCGCGCGTATCAATGCCCAAACCGTTGTAATGGTTGCTTTGGTGGAGGGTTGTGCTTTCCGCAACGTTTAGCGCAAGGACAATGTTTTGTGTAATCGTGAGCACCGCATTATGCGTGGAGCGATCTGCGCGCGTATACAACAATGGGGTTTTGGGATACTCTAGCTTGCCTCTATACAGTAGTTGAGGCTGCATGCCTTTTGAAGCATGTTCATTATTGGTCCCATATAAATAGCCGGGAATCATGAAATAGGGTTGGCTATTGTTTTGTATTCCATAGGTTTGTTGGATGATTCCACAAAAAGGTTTTGTGGCTGTCAGTTGCAGGGTATAGTCAAAAAGGGAAGCAGACTTCCCTTTTTTCACTATTTGAATCAATTCTAAAGTATCTGCTAACCTCCAATGAATCGTGAAGCCATCGGTTTGAACACTTGTTGCGTGCACCTCAAAAGCCTGCTCCCCTGATTGGGTGATCGCTTTTGTTTCGACTAGGATATCTTGGTTGCATGCTTCCCAAAACAATTGTTGATTTTCCATCTTACACTTCATACGGCAATCCCCCACCTATAGCGTACTGTATTACTGTTTTTCAAACGCCACAAAACCACACTCGGTTGGATGGTCCACGATGTGGGCGTTACGATGCTTTAATAAATACATAAAGATGGTGGTGTCTCCACCAGCACATAGAATGTTTACTACACTTAAGAATAAATAGAATGGACTTTGTAGCACGATGGCCAAGATCAAAAAGCCTCCTCCTAAGATAAAAAGTGGAAATAACCCACCTACCGCATACGCAAGAAAAGGCATGGGTTGTGAACAAGTACAATACGGTGTCAAATACTTCCAAATCACACCAAAAGAAATTTTACTTGTATCTTTGATAAACAAATACCAGCCAACTCCATGAAGCAATTCATGAACGATGATGCTTCCAAACATAAACACAAACAAGGCAAAAGTGGTTCCAAGATCAAACCACATCGTA
>JBOGAI010000070.1:0-2128 GCA_051655665.1 Erysipelotrichaceae bacterium
CAGTGCGAATCCCCCATACTGGTGCAAAAGGGGCGCCACCATATTGGTGAGCACATTGGTGAATGCCATCGCTAGGCTTAGTAGCGCCAAAAACGTCCCACTTTCCTTTTTAAACAGCATCGAACAAATGGGGAAATGCAAGCCCCAAATCAGATCATAGCCAAGTCCAAACAGGAACGAACAAATCCACAACAACACTTTCATTTCATTGGCCAAAGGCAAGATGAAAATGGTCGACATCAAAATTCCGATGATGGCCATTTTGGCTTTACCAAACTTGTCACTAAGCAAGATAATCAAAATCCCCGCCAATACACTCCCCGATGACACGACCGTATACATCGAACCAATTTCCATTTGGGTATAACCCAAATCGCTTAAAAAGATGGAATAATAATTATAAAACAGGATTGAGGGCACCGATACAAACAAGGTCACCAGCACCAAAGTCCACACGGTTTTATTGGTCAGCAAAAATGTGACATCTTGCATGGAAATGTTTTCTTCTTCCACGCTATTGACATTGGGCAACCGTGTCAAGGCGATGATGCATACTAGGGATGCAACCGACAATAAGGCGTACAACATCCGAAAATCAAACTGTTCCATGATGTAACTCCCTAGCAAGGGAGAAATCAAGATGGCAATTCCAAAGGCAATTTTGTAAATCCCGCTGACCACACCGAGTTGATCTTCGCTTACCAAGTAGCCGGTATACGATGCAATCAGGCTGATGATCGAATAGTAGCTCAGCCCAATGATTGAACGTGCCACAAAATAATCCACACCGCTGGTGGCATTGCTCATGGTCAAGCAACCCAAAAGGAAGATGCCCATGCTAAGGGTCAATACTTTGCGCAGTCCATACTTGTCTGCGCTAAAGCCAAACAATGGGGCCAACAGCCCCATTGCAGCATAGCCGATATTCAGCAAGGTAATCTTGCTTTCTGCAATATCAAATACGTTCGCGAGTGCAGGAGCAAGTGGCATCACGACATTCATCTCAATGACCGTTACCAAGGTAACGAGCGCTAAAACAACGACAGCTCCTTTTGTCTTCATTTACTTCACGACTTCCTGGATGAAGTCGTCGATGGTAATGACTTGATTTTTAAGGTTCAAGGCATGGGCCAAACGAGAAACATACGGCTGTTTCAAGGCGCTTTTCTCTAGGATTTCAAAATCCCAAAATACTGCTTTCACATCGGTATCGCCCACGACTTTTTTATTTGCCATTACAATAACCCGTTCAAAATTATCGATGACAAAGTCCATATCATGGGTAATGGTAATGATTGTCTTCCCACGGGCAATGAGTTCGTTCATGATGAGTTTGAGCTGTTTCATGCCATCTGCATCTTGCCCCGCTGTCGGTTCATCCAAAATGATGAAGTCCGCTCCCATGGCAATGACCGAGGCGATGGTTACAAATTTGCGCACGGAGAAGGGCAAGTCGTATGGATTCATTGAGAGATATTTTTCAATGTTGCAAAGACGGGCTGCATCTTGAACGCGGCGCTCCACTTCTGCTTCGCTAAGTTTCATGTATTTGGGTGTATACGCGATTTCGGTATAGACGTCTTTGTTGAAGATTTGATCTCCTGGATTTTGAAAGACGTAGCCTACTTTGCGCGATACGGTTGCCGTGGTCAAACTGGCAATGTCTTGATCGTCCACAATGACTTTCCCCTTGGTAGGACGCAACAATCCGTTCATCAGTTTTACCGTTGTGGTCTTTCCTGCCCCATTTTGACCAATGATGGCCACTTTTTCGCCACCATGAATTTCCATGGATACTTCTTCGACTGCGACAAAGCCGTTGTCATACGCAAAGGTCACGTTTTCTAATTTAATGTTTTTCATACTTACTCTCCCTGCCCTAGTGGATGCAACGCTGCTTGAAATACGTGGCGCCCTTCTTCCAGTGTAATGGGAATTTGGTGCAACGTTTGGTTGGCGACACTTTGAAATTTATGCCCCAACAAGGCTACTTGTGGCAGCGTCGTACCATGGTTTACCACCTCCAGGTTGGTCAAAACCTCACTGGCTGCACCATCAAAAATAATCTTTTTGTCGTTTAGCAAAATGACACGGTCTGCATATTCTGCAATCAAATCGATTTTATGTT
>JBOGAI010000071.1:0-9085 GCA_051655665.1 Erysipelotrichaceae bacterium
GATTATTATGCCAAGGATTTGGAGAGCTTGGATGCCATCGCAAGGGAGGTCTTAGAGTATGAGACTGTCCTTTAGAATCGCGAAACGCTTTTTACGCTCTTCCATCGGTCAGACGCTTTTGATTGTAGTCGGAATCGGGGTTGGGGTTGCCGTACAAATCTTTATCGGCTCTTTGATCAATGGATTGCAAGTACAACTCATTAATACTACCGTAGGCAACAGCGCCCAAATTGTGGTCACCAGCAATAACGAAGCTGCGACCATTGAAAACTACATCTCCATTGTGGACACCTTGCAAGAAGAACAACCACAAATCACCAAAAGCGCAGCCATCCTGCAAAGCCCCGCATTTACAACGTCGGACAACGAAAGCTATTCGTTGTTGCTGCGTGGCATGAGTGAAGGCGATGCAAACGGGATTTATACGTTAAGCAGCAAACTGGTGGAAGGCAAATTGCCAACCAAATCCGGGGAAGTCAGCATCGGAGTGGATTTGGCCAATGAACTCTTTTTGCTTGTGGGGGACCAGTTCAGTGTGCAAACCCCTAACCAAAACAGTGTCGACTACAAAGTCGTTGGCATTTTTGATCTAAAGGTCAAAGCACTCAACACCAGCTGGGTGTTTTCCACCCTTGCTGACGTACAAAGTCAGCTGGATTTGGACAATGTCGTGAATACCATCGAATTTCAGGTGGACCAGGTCTTTGAGGCCGATGCCGTGGCACAAGCCATCGAGGAGAAACTCGATCGTTCTTATGAGGTCAGCAATTGGAAAGCGGAAAATGCGCAGTTGTTGTCTGGGCTCAATGGACAAAGCGCAAGCAGCTATATGATTCAGTTTTTTGTGATGATCAGTGTGGTCTTGGCGATTGCTTCGGTACTGGCCATCTCGGTCGTTCAAAAATCACGCCAACTAGGTATTCTCAAAGCGATGGGGATCAACAATCGCATGGCAGCCCAAATCTTTTTGTTTCAAGGTTTGCTGCTAGGTTTGTTTGGAACAATCTTTGGCGTGGGATTGGGGTTGGCTCTAACCTATGCGTTTTCCATCTTCGTGGTGAATCCGGATGGAACACCGGTTGTGGCAGTGTTGCTCAATCCCAACTTCATCGTGATTTCGGCACTTTTGGCCTTAACATCAGCAACCTTTGCGGCACTCATTCCAGCAATGAAAGTCGCCCGACTCAATCCCATTGACGTCATTCGAAACGGGTAGGTAACCATATGAAACCAGTAATAAAATTAGAAAAAGTAAGCAAAATCTATGGCGCTGCCATTCAAACCAAAGCCTTGAATCAAGTTGATCTTACCATTTATCCGGGCACCTTCAATTCCATCATCGGACAAAGCGGAAGTGGGAAATCCACCTTGCTTAATTTGATTGGAACCTTGGATACCCCAAGTGATGGGGATATTTGGATCAATGGTACCAATACCAAAGCGATGTCAGCCAACAAACTTGCGAAATTGCGCAATGAGACCATTGGCTTTGTGTTCCAATTCCACTATTTGTTGCCTGAATTTACAGCGTTGGAAAACGTGCTCATCCCCTATGAAATCAAAAAGGGCAAAGCAGACCATAGGGCTCGTGAAAAAGCCATGGAACTATTGGAACTGGTCGGCCTTGGCCAAGTGCTTCACAACAAGGCCAATAAGATGTCAGGAGGTCAACAACAACGTGTTGCCATTGCCAGAGCCCTCATGAATGAACCCTCCATTTTGTTGGCGGATGAACCGACCGGCAATCTGGATTCGCAATCCACGGAGCAAATTTATGAATTGATGCGTGAAATCAATGAGAAGCTCAAAACAACCTTCATCATCATTACCCATGACAAGCGCGTGGCGGAGAAGGCGGATCGCATCATTGAAATCAGCGACGGCCAAATCGTATTGGATGTTGCACGCTGAAAAGGACTTATCCACTGGATAAGTCCTTTTTTTGTACTATTCTTGGGCCTGTGCATGGCGCAATTCTTCGAAATAGCGCTCTCCGCGTTTGCATCGCAAGTGATCGCGTTTGCAGTGATTGGAACATTTTGGGCAATGCGTTGGCAGTTCTTCTTGCTTGCTTTGAGCTTGTAGAAGCGATTGCAGCAGGGCTGCATTCATCTGCTCAAGCACGGCAGAGAAATGGGCTTGATGGGCTTCGTCTTGTTCTTGCAGCACATTCCATGCGCTGACAAGTGGATGAGCGGGCAAGCGTCTTCTTCCTTTGTCGCTGAGGTGGTATATCCCTTGACCGTCGTGTTCTTGCTGTTCAATCCACCCCTTCTTGACCGCTTTGTGAACCTTGCTGATGAGCTGAAAGGAAGCAGGCAAAAGGTGGTTCAATTCATCCTCGCTGAAGGTATCTTGAAGCGAAAAAAGGATCAAAACATCCTGCTTTTTGAGAGGAAGATGACCTTGGTTGAGTAAAAATGATTGGTATAAATTTGCTTGAATGGGTTCCATATAATACTCCTTATAGCACAATCTTACTAAAAATAGTTTGAAAGTCAAATTTTTTTCACTTTCATTTTAGCCTTTATTTATGGGATGAAACGCAATTTCTTAGAATATATGTGAAAAAAAGGGTATTGCAAAAAAAATGCGAGATGCTTATAATTCAAATTAGTTATAGTTTGAATATCAAAGTATAATGAACCACGAGTAACGTACAAGGAGGATAAACGTATGTTCGACAAAATCAAAGAAGTGTTGGTAGATACCGTAAATGCAGATGAGGAATTGATTTCCATGGAAGCATCTTTGAAAGAAGATCTTGGAATTGACTCTTTGGCTGCAGTGGAATTGGTTCTTGAATTGGAATCTACTTTTGATATCCGTGTTGAGGACAACGAATTGATGACATTGAAAACGGTAAAAGACATTGTCACACTTGTAGAAACAAAACAAGCATAAGCAAAGTAGTAAACAAAACATGTTGAAGGGCTAAGGAAACTTAGCCTTTCTTACAAAAGGAGAACCGTATGAATCAAGAATTCATTAAACAACTCATTGACATTGTATCAAAATCCAATCTAAGCGAATTTGAGTACGATGGTGAAAATATGAAAATCAAAATGGCAAAGGCAACCAGTCCCCTTGCCGAAGTAGCACAAACGATTGTGCATCCGCAAGGGGTGCTTTCAAGCGTGGACGAACCAGTGGTGAATCCTCACTACAAAAGAGTAGAGGCTCCTATCGTGGGCACATTTTATCGTGCTTCTTCGCCCAAAGCCGCTGCATTTGTTGAGGTCGGACAAAGCGTGAAACAAGGCGATACCATTGCCATCATCGAGGCCATGAAAGTGCTAAATGAAATCAAAGCACCAATGGCAGGAGTCATCCAAAGCGTTTTGGTTGAAGACGCGACGATGGTGGAATTTGGCCAGCCACTCTTTGAAATCGGAGAATAAGTATGATTCGTAAGATCTTAATTGCCAATCGCGGAGAAATCGCGGTACGCATCATTCGCACATGTAAGGAGATGAATATCCCCACTGTTGCGGTTTACTCACAAGCCGACAAAGAAGCCTTGCATGTAAAGTTGGCCGATGAAAGTGTATGTATCGGAAAGAACAAAGCGGCGGATTCGTATCTTAACATGCACAACCTAATCAGTGCGGCCATTTTGACAGGCTGTGATGCGATTCACCCTGGGTTTGGTTTCCTCAGCGAGAACGCCCAATTTGCAAGACTGGTCCAAGCGTGTAACTTGACCTTCATCGGACCCGATGCGGAGGTCATAGAAAAGATGGGGGACAAAGCAACGGCGCGTGCGCAGATGATTGAGGCGCAAGTACCCGTTGTTCCTGGAAGCAAAGCCATCTTGCAAAGTGCGCAGGAAGGGAAAACATTGGCCAACGAAATCGGCTATCCGGTTTTGATCAAAGCAAGCAGTGGAGGAGGCGGACGTGGAATGCGTCTGGTTCATCATGAGGACATGTTTGAAGAAGCATGGCAACAAGCAAGCAGCGAAGCATTGGCCGCGTTTGGCGATGGAAGATGTTACTTGGAAAAGTATATCGAAAATCCAAAGCACATTGAAGTACAAGTCATGGGCGACTACTTTGGAAACTACTTGCACTTGTATGAACGCGATTGCTCGATTCAACGCCGCAATCAAAAAATGATTGAAGAAGCCCCTTGCCATCATTTAAGTGAAGTCACGCGTCAACAAATGTGTGCCGATGCCATCAAGGCTTGTGAACAAGTAGGGTACAACTCAGTGGGAACCATTGAGTTTGTGTTGGACCGCAATGGAAACTACTACTTCATTGAGATGAATACCCGCATCCAGGTAGAACATCCAATTACGGAAATGATTACCGGTGTAGACCTAATCAAACAGCAAATTCGCATCGCATCCAAATTGCCGATGCAATTGAAACAAGAAGACATTCAAATCAAAGGCCATGCGATGGAGTGTCGGATCAATGCCGAGGATATGCGCGAAAACTTTAGACCCACTCCGGGTACGATTATGCAACTGCATATTCCCGGTGGAAAAGGAGTGCGTATCGACAGCGCCATTTATCAGAACTACACCATTCCGCCATACTACGATTCCATGATTCTGAAGCTGATAACCTTCGCCCCAACGCGTTTGGAATGCATCAAAAAGATGCGTCGTTCTTTGGAAGAATTGATCATTGATGGGATTGAGACCAACCAAGAGTTTCATTACTATGTAATGCACGCCCCAAAATTCATTGAGGGAAGATATGATACTGGCTTTGTGGCTGGGTTTATCGAGGAGTTGAGAACACATGGATCAATTGTTTAAACAACGCCAAGCGCGTTTGCTGGATTTTAAGAAATTACGTCAAAAGCACGTTATGGTCCAAAAGGCGACCATTCCCGATGCGCTGTATACCAAGTGTGACGCGTGCGAACAGCCTTTGGTCAGCGCAGATTTGAAAGCCAATCACTATGTTTGCCCGCGATGCAACAAGCACTTGCAAATGCGAGCGTACGAACGGCTTCAAAAGATTTGCGACAAGCGTTCTTTTGTGGAATTGTTCAAAGGATTGACACATGGAAGCCATGATTTCCCTGGTTATAAAGACAAGATCCAACACTTGAAAAATCAAACCGGCTTGGATGAAGCCATCATATGTGGTACTGCCACGATCAATCATCATCCTTGTGCCATCGCCGTCATGGATACCACATTTTTGATGGGGTCGATGGGTTCGATTGTTGGCGAAAAGCTGACGCTTTTGATTGAACATGCCACCAAAAAACGCTTGCCTCTAATCGTGTTTAGCGCTTCTGGGGGAGCCCGCATGCAAGAAGGCATTACCTCCTTGATGCAAATGGCGAAAACCAGTGCAGCCTTAAAGCGGTACAGTGAAAAGGGAGGATTTTATGTCAGTGTGTTGACCAATCCAACCTATGGGGGTGTTTCGGCTTCCTATGCGATGCTAGGGGATGTCATATTGGCGGAACCGCAAGCCTTGGTGGGCTTTGCAGGAAAACGCGTCATTGCACAAACCATTCAAGAAACACTGCCAGAAGGCTTTCAAACAAGTGAGTACTTGTTGAAGGCGGGATTTATCGATGAAATTGTAGAACGGAAAAACGTTCGGGATACTTTGGGATTTCTCCTTAAGGTCCATGCGAGGTAAGTATGAAGTATCGTGATTATGAGCAGCAAATGATGCAAATTACCCAGGAAATTGCCCGATTGGATCAACAAGATGGGGAATACGAATCCAAGTTTCATCATTTGCAACAGCAACTCTACGGAGTGCAAAAGGAGGCGAAAGCCAATTTGACGCCGGCGGATCAAGTGTATTTGGCACGACATCCCTTGCGTCCCAAGGCCGATGATTACATTGCAGCCTTGTTCCCGGATTTCATGGAATTGCATGGCGATCGCTTGTTTGGAGACGATGCGGCCATTGTGGGCGGAATTGCGCTGTTTCACGGAACGCCGGTTACGGTTTTGGCCCAACGCAAAGGGAAAAACCTAGAAGAAAATTTGGGTTGCAATTTTGGGATGGTCCATCCAGAGGGCTATCGCAAAGTCATTCGTTTAGCCCAACAAGCTGAAAAGTACAACCGTCCAATCATCATGTTTGTCGATACCCCAGGGGCATATCCTGGAATCGGGGCGGAGCAACGTGGACAAAGCGAAGCCATCGCGAAGTGTTTGCAGCTGTTTTCCGGACTCAAAGTACCGCTTATATCCGTGGTCATTGGCGAAGGTGGGAGCGGTGGCGCACTCGCCATGAGTATCGCGGACCGGCTAATCATGCTTGAACACAGTGTGTACTCGATTTTATCGCCTGAAGGATTCGCTTCGATTTTATGGAAGGATGCCACTCGCGCGGATGAAGCGGCCGCATTGATGAAATTGCGTGCCCTTGATTTGCATGAAGCGGGCATTGCGGACGTCATCGTTACCGAACCACTGGTGGGAATCCATCAGGCTTTTGAACACGTCATTCATCAATTGGACAACGTGTTGCAAAGTGAGCTTGAAATCCTTAAGAAAACCAAGACCCCTGTCTTGTTGCAACAACGTTATTTGAAGTTTAGACGCATTGGAGCAGTCCATGAATCGTGTTAAGTATTTGGGTATGGGTGCATATGCGCCTTGCCATGTATTGACCAACAGTGCGTTGGAACAAATGGTGGAGACCAGTGATGACTGGATTTATCAAATGACCGGGATAAAAGAACGCCGAATAGCAACAGGGGAAAATACAGCGCAACTGGCAACCAAAGCCTGTCAACAATTGATTGCAACGCACAAGATTGACGTGTCTCGCATTCGCCTTATCATTGTGGCCACATTTACACCAGAAAGTTTCATGCCGTCCACGGCTTGTGTCGTCCAAGGTCATTTGGGGTTGAAGAATGCATCGATTATGGCTTTTGATTTGAACGCGGCATGTACTGGGTTTGTCTATGCGCTTAACATTGCCTCCAAAACCTTGGAAAATGAGGGGGACATCGCGTTGGTTGTGGGCAGTGAAGTGCTTAGCAAAGTCGTCAATTATGAAGATCGCAATACGTGCATCTTGTTTGGGGATGGAGCGGCTGCAATGGCCATCGAAAAAAACGCAGCGGGCAGCGAGTTTTACCACTTTGCGAATAGCATTCCTGACTTGGAAGGCAAACTGGTATCCAAAGCCATTGCAGCAAAGGGACAACCGGATTGCACGCTGCACGATATGAAAATTACGATGGTCGGGCGTGAGGTATTTAAGTTCGCGAGCGCATCGATGCCCCATGCCATCGAAGCAGTATTACAAAAAGCGCAGTGTTCGATTGCGGAACTTGATTACATCGTGCCGCATCAAGCAAACATCCGAATCATTGATTATGTTGCGAAAAAGCTAAACGTTCCGATGGAGAAAATCTATACCAATATTGAAAAATATGGCAATACCTCAGCTGCAAGCATCCCTTTGGTTTTGGCTGAAATGGAACAAGCGGGACGATTACAAAAAGGGACAAAGCTCGTC
The DNA here is from genome assembly GCA_051655665.1 of Erysipelotrichaceae bacterium. GTDB lineage: Bacteria > Bacillota_I > Bacilli_A > Erysipelotrichales > Erysipelotrichaceae > JBOFMT01. The sequence continues at coordinate 7,464 of JBOGAI010000071.1, forward strand.
TTAGTTGGATTTGGAGCAGGGTTCACCTATGGTGCAACCTATTTGGAAATCTAGGAGGAAATTATGCTAATCAATGAATTATTTGGGGTGAAATACCCCATATTACAAGGTGCTATGGCACACATCGCGACCGCGAAATTTGCTGCTTGCGTATCCAATAATGGTGCGCTTGGCATCATTGGAACCGGAGGATGGAATCCAGAACAGGTAGAACAAGCGATTTTAGAATGCAAATCGTTGACGGATCGCCCCTTTGGAGTCAACTTGATGTTGATGAATCCACATACAGAAGCCATTGTAGATGTGGTTTGTCGCCATAAAGTTGCCTTTGTTACCACCGGTGCGGGTAACCCTGGAATCTATTTTTCAAAATTGAAAGCTGCGGGAATCAAAATCATTCCAGTGGTCGCAAGTGTAGCCCTTGCCAAACGGTTGGCCGATCATGTGGATGCCATCATTGTGGAAGGAACGGAAGCCGGAGGGCACGTTGGAGAAGCGACGACGATGGCATTGTTGCCTCAAGTGGTTGCGGCGGTAAACAAACCCGTCATCGCGGCTGGGGGCATTGCAAGTGGTCAACAAATGGCTGCAACATTATTAATGGGCGCAAAAGGGGTTCAATTGGGTACGGCATTGCTTGTTGCGCATGAATGTGAAGTGCATGATCATTACAAGCAGGCATTGTTAAAAGCCAAAGATCAAGATACTGTCGTAACAGGAAGAAGTGTAGGGGCACCTGTACGCATTATTAAAAATGCGATGAGTCGTCGCTATTTGCAGATGGAACAAGCAGGGGCGACGCAGGAAGAGCTGGAGCACATGACGCTTGGCAGCTTGCGTCGTTCGGTATTTGAGGGCGATGTGAAAGAAGGTTCATTGATGGCTGGCCAAGTAGTGGGAATGTTGAAAGAATGTCGCCCAATGGCGGACATTTTGGAGGACATGGTAGAAGGTGCTAAACAAACCATTCACGATGCGCAACGATTGGTGGATCACTTCTAATGAAGGGTGTACAACTTGGCCACCACTTCCTAGAGGTACCAATCATTCAGGGAGGAATGGGCATCGGCGTCTCCCTTTCGAACCTGGCAGGTGCGGTAGCAGCAAATGGAGGGATGGGGGTCATCTCTGCTGCACAACCGGGTTATGAAAAGGCCGAGTTCAAAAAAAATCCTTTGCATGAAAATATCGTGGCCTTACAAGAAGAAGTACAAAAAGCAAGAACGATTGCCAAAGGAAAAGGAATGTTGGCCATCAATGTGATGGCCGCAGGAAATCACTATGCTGAAATAGTACGTGGCTGTGTGCAAACTGGCGTCGATGCCATCATTTCCGGCGCAGGATTGCCTTTGGATTTGCCAGGCATGGTAGCAGATAGCGACGTCTTGATTGCACCGATTGTGTCCAGTGGGAAAGCGCTTGAGTTGCTGTGCAAGGCATGGAGCAAACGTTACAATCGTATGCCCGATTTTGTGGTCATTGAAGGTCCTCTTGCGGGGGGGCATTTGGGCTTTCGGTTGGAAAGTTTGGTGGATGGCACTGCGACAAAACTCGAAGACATCCTACAGGAAGTCTTGTGCGTGTTACAAGGTTGGAAAACGAATATTCCGGTTTTTGTTGCG
>JBOGAI010000072.1:0-2285 GCA_051655665.1 Erysipelotrichaceae bacterium
TTTTAGCCTTTAAACAAGTAACCCAAATACACCTTACACAACATCATCCAAACTCCTTCAAGGTTGAAGAATGTTAAAAAGGTGGAAAGGGGTGTTAAGTGCAAATAGCCCAATTCATACAACCCAATCAGTGTGACCAGCAATATAGACAACACTTTCGGCAACACTGCTTTTCCTTGAGAGCGTGGATTGAAACTATAGCCTAGGGCAAACAAAAATGCGAAAATAACGAGGTAGCTGACGATGCCATCGTGTCCAAAGAAACGCGAAAACAGCGCTGCTCCCAGCAAGATTGCGAAGGGCAAAAGGTACTGTTTGGCCTTCATTATTTAAGGATGGTTACCTTTTCAATGACTTCGCCACCGCTCATGCGTTTCACCCATGCCACGTTGTCGGTTACTTTTCCAAACACGGTATGAACGCCATCCAAGTGTGGTTGGGATTCGTGTACGATAAAGAATTGGCAGCATCCTGTGTTTTTGCCACGGTGTGCCATGGACAAGGCACCTGGAACGTGTTTCAAGCCGTTGCTTGTTTCACAAGGAATGGTATAACCCAAATCCCCAGTTCCGTTTCCATAAGGGCATCCGCCTTGGCTTACAAATCCTGGAATGACACGGTGGAAAGTTTTTCCATCGTAATATCCTTCTTCAATCAACTTCACAAAGTTGGCAACCGTAATCGGTGCTTGTTCGTCATACAATTCAATTGGAAGTTCTACTCCGCCTTCCATCAACATCATTGCTTTAATCATTTGATCTCCTCCAAATGGATACAAGTTTTACTGTTTACAAAGTACAAACGGTATCCTTTCATAATTTCATTACCTAATATAGCATGAAACTTAAAATTTGGAAAGATTTGGGTGTAGCCAGTATGAATCTTTCGAATCAAGATTGCATTGTTTTCCAAATAAAATTTCACTTTTTCAATAATGTCAATGTCAATGCGCTCCATCCCATGGACCCCCATGGTAAGCGCTGTGCCACTTTCGAGCACCGTAAGGTTTTGGCGTTTGATGTCCCCTGGATCAATCCAGGAACGGTGTGCCCCAGAATCAAAGCCCAAAATGGCCAAATGCCCGCTCGCATCAGTAGCCAACAAGGTTGGGAAACTCGCTTCCATCATGTTGGGTTCGCCATAGGCTTCATGGTTGTGGAAAAAGGTGATGGCCTTTTCTTCCAAGCAAAAGTCAAACTGACTCAAGATGTCCCAGCCCAAGATGCCATCCACACGCAAGATGCGCATGTTGAGCACTTTGAAGTTGTGGCGCTTTAAAATGGTAAAGCCCACATTGTACAACATCATACCCTTCAAATCTACTTCCTTCGCACGCACAAAGCGTTGTTGCTGGATTTGACCCGAAACGGAGCCCACATTGACTTCCACCTTTTCCTCTTTGAGCGCAAGCTTCACATCGTCAAAGAGTGCCGATACCTGCGCACCGGTATCGACCAACAAGCGCAAGGAGACGCCATTGATTTTGACTTGGATTGAATACACTTTGGCCAAATGTTTGGTCAACGGCAAGGAATAGCGATCGGTAAAGACGCGATATTCCAAGGGTTTGTTTAAATTGAGTTGGGGAATACGCAAAAAACGCCGCCGCACGACTTCGTATTGCTCGTGGGATAGCAAATATTTTTTGACGGTTCTTCGGATTTCCACCTTTTCTTCTTTTGCCATAACGTACCTCTTTGTATTATCATACCACAAATTGAGACCCAATACGGTTTCCATGCCGGTCAATATTTCCTGAAATTACGATAAAATCGTGGTAACAAATGTGATATAATGGGGAAGTTAGGAGGTTGAACACCATGAAAAAGAAACTCAGTGAGCATCGCAGTCTCATCGGAATTGCACTATCCATCCTACAACTCTTACTCTCCGTAGGTTTTTTGTATTATGCATATCAATTTAATGTCTTTCCCGTCCCTTATCTTATCGGGATTTCCATAGCCTTATTTTTGGTTTGGCTGTTGGTTTTGTTAAGCCAAGCCCTCCCTCATGTGTATCGCATCAATCGCATCGGGGGCCAGGTACTCAATGTGCTTTTGGTAATGGCGCTACTGGTCGGCACCAATATGCTAGACTTGGGAATGCAAACCGTTCAAGAAGTCAAAGGCAGTGAGTTTAGCACCGATCGTATTTCCATTATCACCTTGGAAGGAACCCCGGATGTCTTGTTGCAAGACATCATCGCACAACCCATCGGGATATTGCGTTTCATGGATGTACCCAATACCCACAATACGCTAGACATCATCCAACAAGCCAACGAA
>JBOGAI010000073.1:0-7761 GCA_051655665.1 Erysipelotrichaceae bacterium
GGTTTGGAGTGTTGGCACAACCCACTACCATCAAAGCAAGTAAGCATGCAAGTAAGGATTTCATAATCCCACCTCTTTTCGATGTAATCGTAAATCAAGTGTATCGGAAGTCAATCGCCGAGTCTTTTCGCACGTCTCACAAGCACTTTTTGTTATTTTTGCTATAATAAAGCCAGAAATGAGGGATGTACATGAGCGATAAATGGGAAGTGCTGGAAACCCTGATTCAAGTCATTCAGGGTGACATTACCGTGCTTGAAGTCGATGCCGTGATTCACGAAACAGCGCCCAATCTAAGGGGCAAGTTGCAACCTACCCCGATTCAAGAAGCAGCCGGAAAGCAACTAAATACCTATTGTCAAACGCTTGGTGGATGTGCACATGGAGAAGCCATTGTGACCCCTGGCTTCTTGCTGCCATCCAAATTCATCATTCACATCTCGATCCCCCCTTGGCGTGGAGGGACACATGGGGAAGGGGAAATGCTGGTCCGTTCCTATCGCAATGCACTGCAACTTGCGAAGCAAATGCAACTGCAAAGCATTGCCTTTGCTTGGCCAAGTGTTGACTTTCCAGATGAGGTCGCAAGTGCACTGTTGCTTGAAACCATCGTGGAACAGTATGGTACACTAGAAGCCTTGTCGACCATCTATATTGTGAGTGAAGATCCGACAATGGTCGACTACCTGCAAGCACTTATTCAAAAACGCATAAAACCTTTGAAATAAAGGAATCGGGGTCAAACATGACAAACCCTTCTTGACTGGTGTATGATAGAAGCAATACCACACAAGGAGGAACAGGGATGCAAGCAAATTTATTTGTGAATTTACCCGTGAACGATCTTCACGTGACCATGCAATTTTACAGCAAATTGGGTTTTGTTTTTACTCCGTTTTTAAGTGACGAACATGTGGCTTCGATGATTGTAAATGCATCGTGCGTCATTAATTTTATGGAAAAGGAATACTTTCAAACCTTAACGCGCAAGCGTTTGGTCAATACCGATGTCAATATCACATCGATGTTGGCCATTGAGGCGTCATCGAAAGAAGAAGTAGATGCATTTGTCGAGCAGGCTGTCGCATTAGGGGGGCATTATTACAATCGCCGCAACATGCAGGCGCATATGTATGAGTGGAGTTTTGAAGACTTGGATGGCCATGTATGGCAAGTGTTGTGGATTGATCGCAGTATGATGTAAGAAAAGGGGCAGTGGGGAAACCAGCTGCCTCTTTGTTTGCTTGAAAGAAAGAAGGCATAGTATGATTGTCTATTATGGATTTGTCTGTTTTTGGACGGCGATTTTTTGTGTTTTGTCCGTATTGGTGCACCTTACCCCCCTTGGCAAAGTATTTCAAGTGGGACTTGTAGCCATTGTCATCGGACTAGGCTTGTGGCCAATAGAGTACTGGCAAAGCGGGGTATTGCTGAGTGCGTTGCTGGTGGCACAAGTGATCAATTTGATGTTGTTGCGCTATGAACACCTATCGTTGGAAGCGCATCTGATTCGGGAATACATCCGGTATGGGTTTCAAAGTCCACTGCTTAAGGGGGATCGTTTGTTGGTGGTGGGAGCCAAAGTCAAAATGCAGCACTGGCATGTGCCCAAAGGGTACACCTTATCCCGTATGGAGATTGAAGGGGTCAAGGTCGAGTTTTTGAAACCGGCCCGAGACAACCACCAGGTTATCTTGCAAATTCATGGCGGAGCCTTTGCCATCGGTTTTTTGCCTTTGTATCGGGATATGGCGTTGACCTATTCCAAACGCAGTGGTGGCGATGCCATCTTGTCGGTGGATTATACGACTTCCTTAGAGGCGAGTTATCCCAAAGCGCTGCAGGATGTGCGCAAAGCCTATGACTATTTGCGGATGCAAGGCTATGAACCAAGCCGTATTCGTGTGGTTGGGGACAGTGCGGGCGGAAATCTGGCGTTGGCGTTGTTGTTGCAACTCAAACAGGAGGGGCAAACCATGCCTCAAAAAGCGGTGGTGATGTCTCCCTGGGCCGACATGACACTGTCGGGTGCAAGTTATCAAAGCAAAGCGATGCGAGATCCAATGTTTGGTGCACGGATGTATGCCTATCAGCGCAAAGAAGACAGTTTGTTTTTTGCCTACGCTGCAGATCACGACCCCAAAGATCCGTTGCTCTCCCCAATTTTTGGTTCCTATACAGGATTTCCCCCTATGCTACTTCAATGCGGAAGTGAAGAGGTCGTACTCAGCGACAGCGAGACCATTGCGCAAAAGTGTCGTGATGCCAATGTAGCCATTACCTTTACAACGTATGTGGGTATGTTTCATATGTTTCAATTGTTTCGCTCCCTGTTACCAGAGAGCAGAGCAGCGTGGAAAGAAGTCGAGCAGTTTTTGCGCACCCCAATGGATTCACAAAAATAGAAAAGCATCTGCCAATGGCACATGCTTTTTTTGTTTAGTCTTCTTGTTTGGTTTTCGCAATGACAAGCTCACGCACGCAAACGCTTTGTGGCATTTGGTAAGCGAAATCAATGCAATCCACAATGTGTTGGGCATCCAAACCCGATTCGATGGATTGTTTCCATTCGTTGTAATTTTCTTTGATGGTGGCATCACTGGTGTGGGATAGCAAGTTGGTTTCCACGACCCCAGGAGCGACGACGATAACACGAACGTCACGGTCAGCAATTTCTTTGCGCAATGCTTCACTCATGGCATGCACTGCAAATTTTGAACTGCAATATACGGCATGGTCATTGAAAGTTTTACGCCCCGCGATGGATGAAATGTTGATAATGGTCCCACCATTGCGCTCCAACATCCCTGGCAATACTGCGTGGGTTGTGGTCAAGATGCCTTTGACGTTGGTGTCAATCATGGTTTCCCATTCTTGGTATGCTTGTTGTCCCGGTTTTCCCAACAACATCACACCTGCATTATTGATGAGCAAGTCGCAAGGACCATAGAGCAGCTGGGCCTCGTTTATTGCGGCGGATACGGCATCATAATTACTGACGTCCACACTGCGGCACAAGGTGTTGGGAAGTTGCAAGGCTTCCATCAAGTGAGCACGGCGTGCCAACAACAGCAAAGGGTGACCCAAGGCTGCATAATGTTTGGCACATGCCATGCCGATTCCGGACGATGCGCCGGTAATCACGACTAATTTTTTCATAATACCTCCTGCATCCAAGGATGCGTACCTTCCCATTATATGGTAGAATGGTAAAAAAGCTAGTACGCAGTTTCTTTATAGTTAGTGAAAAAAAAGTCACTATGGAGGCATATGAAAGAGAAAATAGTCAACTCAGAAATCGAAATCACCATTGCCATGATTGGGGGCAAATACAAACCTTTGATTTTGTATTACCTCATCGAGGATGGGGTTCACCGCTTCCATGAATTGATGGAACGGATTCCCTCGATTTCCCAACGCACCTTGACCAATCAGTTGCGCGAAATGGAACATGACCAGCTCATCGAGCGCAAAGTGTATCCCGAAGTGCCTCCTAAAGTGGAATATACGATCAGCGCCAAAGGCGCTTCGCTGTTTCCCATTTTGGATGCGATGTGTACGTGGGGATTTGAAAACAATCATGGCCAATATGTGGTAACCCACCCACAATGTGAGGAGTGTGAACCGCAATGATCCGACGTGCAACGCTTGAAGATGTAACGACCATTGTGGCAATGATTGAGGAAGCCAAAGCATTCTTAAAATCCAATGGGGTCCCACAGTGGCAAGCAGACTATCCCAATGCTCAAACCGTTCGACAAGACATTCTTGCTCACCAAAGTTATGTGTGGGAGGAAGCGGGGGAAGTGGTTGGCAGCATGATGCTTTCCTTTGAGAAGGAAGTGACGTATGATGTGGTCTACCAGGGGGCATGGCGTCAAGAAGGACCCTATGCTGTGATCCATCGTTTGGTCGTGGCCGATTGTGCGAAAGGCAAAGGAGTCAGTGGCAAACTCTTTGCGGCTGCCAAAGCCCTTAGTCTTGACCATGAGGTTCATATGATTCGCATCGACACCCACGAGGTGAACCATGCGATGCAGCGAACCTTGCAGAAAAACGGTTTTGTGTGCATCGGAACCATTCATTTGATCGACCATGAACCGCGTCTCGCCTTTGATTGGTTGTTTTAATCCTATCCGCATGTTTCAAAAGGACTTTTCGGTCCTTTTTTTTGCATTGTAGTTGACCAACGGACTCATTTCCCGTATGCTATACACATACCCCCCCTATGGGGGGGTGAGAGGTGTACGATGAATCAAGAACAAAAAGCGGCGTTACAACATTTAAAGATTGCCCGAGGGCAAATTGAGGCGACCATTCAAATGCTAGAAGAAGGGCGTTATTGTGTGGACGTAAGCAATCAAATCATTGCAACACAAGCCTTGTTGAAAAAGGCGAACTTGTTGATATTGAAACAACACATTAATCATTGTGTTTCGGATGCCATCTTGCATGATCAAGGAGAAGAAAAAATTGACGAAATCATGCAACTGTTGTCCAAAACAATGGGAAAGTAGGCGCATATGAAAAAGAGTTATGACATCGAAGGGATGACCTGCACGGCGTGCAGTGCAGCCATCGAACGCAAATTACGAAAAATCGAGGGCATCAGCGAGGCGAATGTGAATTTTGCCACCGAAACGTTGAGTGTGACTTTTGACGAACAGCAAACGAGCAATGACCAAATCATGGAAGCGGTGAAACAAGCCGGCTATCTTGCGAAAAACCAGGACAAAGAGCTGACCTTGCTCATTGAGGGGATGACCTGCGCATCCTGCAGTGCAGCCATTGAGCGAGCACTGCGCAAACATCCTGGTATCACGTTGGCGCAGGTCAATTTGGCATCGGAGCGTCTTTTGGTTCGCTATGACCCCGCACAGCTTCGTAAGACAGACATCAAAAAGATTGTCGCAAAGGCGGGTTATGTTGCCAAAGATGTACCGGAAAAAACCGACAGCCATCAAGATGCCAAAGAAAAAGAAATCAAGGCATTGTGGCAACGTTTTGTGTGGTCGGCCATTTTTAGCGTGCCACTGGTTTACATAGCAATGGGGCATATGCTTGGATTTTGGTTGCCTGAATTCTTGCATCCTACGCACGAACCACTGATTTTTGCTATGGTGCAGTTGGCGTTGGTGTTGCCCGTTTTGGTTCTAGGGGCGAAATTTTTCCGAGTTGGCTTTAAAACCTTGGTGAAGGGCAGTCCCAACATGGATTCGTTGATTGCGATTGGAACAGGAGCGGCCGTTGTTTATGGGGTATATGCGACCGTTCAAATTGCCCGTGGGCAAGAAATGTTTGCGATGGAACTGTATTTTGAATCGGCAGCCGTCATCTTGACCTTGATTACCTTGGGTAAATACTTGGAAGCACGCTCCAAAGGCAAAACAAGCGAAGCCATCAAAAAACTGATGGGATTAGCACCGAAAACGGCACGCATCATCAAAGACGGTCAAGAAATTGAAATCGGCATTGATGAAGTCGAAGTCAACGACTTGCTGCGTGTACGCCCTGGGGAAAAAATGCCAGTGGATGGCATCGTAATAGAAGGCTATAGCAGCGTGGATGAATCGATGTTGACCGGAGAAAGTTTACCTGTGGAAAAAAAGATAGGGGATCCCATCATTGGGGCATCGCTAAACAAGCAAGGGACACTGGTGTATGAGGCGACCAAAGTCGGCAAAGAAACGACCTTGTCTCAAATCATTCAATTGGTGGAACAAGCGCAAGGTTCCAAAGCACCCATTGCGAAATTGGCCGATATCATTTCCGGATACTTTGTGCCCATTGTCATTGCCTTGGCAATACTTAGTGGATTGTTTTGGTTGTTGAACAAGCAGGATGTAAATTTTGCCTTGACCATTTTTATTTCTGTATTGGTTATTGCCTGCCCATGTGCTTTGGGTTTGGCCACACCAACCGCCATAATGGTGGGAACCGGGCGTGCTGCCGAACAGGGCATTTTGTTTAAAAGTGGGGAAGCTTTGGAAAGTGCCCACCGCGTAGGCTGCGTTGTGTTGGATAAAACCGGCACGATTACCGAGGGCAAACCGAGTGTCAGCGATGTATGGAGCATTCACAACGATGACCACGCATTGTTGCAATTGGCAGCCAGTGCCGAAGTACACAGTGAACACCCCCTTGGTCAAGCCATTGTCCAACACGCCAAAAAGAGGGGTCTTGAGTTGTTGCCCATTGGGGATTTTGAAGCCGTACATGGGTTGGGAATCCAGGCAAGCTGGGAAGGCAAAAAGATTTATGTGGGAAATCAAGCGTGGATGGAACAACTACACATTGATTTGTCCATCGGACAAGAACGCGTCGACGTACTAAGTGAAATGGGGAAAACCGCCATGTATGTGGCCGCAGACCACGCATTGCTTGGGGTCATCGGGGTAGCCGATCAAGTCAAGGATACAAGCAAACAAGCGATTGCGCGTTTGCTTCAGCAAGGCATCGAGGTGGTCATGCTTACCGGTGACAATGAGAAAACAGCGAACGCCATTGCCAAGCAAGTGGGAATCACCCATGTGGTAGCGCAAGTATTGCCAATGCACAAAGCCGAACAAATCCAAAAACTCCAAGCAAGTGGCCAAAAAGTGGCCATGGTCGGAGATGGCATCAACGATGCAATTGCCTTGGTGCAAGCCGATGTGGGAATGGCCATCGGATGTGGCAGCGATGTGGCCATTGAATCCGCTGATATCGTGTTGATGCGTGATGATTTGCAAGATGTTGCGCAGGCGATTGCCCTTTCCCATGCCACCATTCGCACCATCAAACAAAACTTGTTTTGGGCTTTTGGGTACAACGTGCTAGGCATTCCCGTTGCAATGGGGCTGCTCTATGCTTTTGGCGGTCCATTGCTTAATCCGATGATTGCCGGTGCGGCAATGAGTTTTTCAAGTGTTTCCGTATTAGCAAACGCCTTGCGTTTAAAACGAATTAAAATCAAATAGGAGGAAGAACAAATGAAAAAAGTTATCAAAATTGAAGGAATGCGTTGTGGGCACTGCATGCGCCACGTTGAGGAAGCATTGAATGAAGTCGCAAGCGTTTCAAGCGTAGACGTTTCCTTGAACGAAAAACAAGCTGTTGTGGTGGGGGAACAACTTGACGATGCTATTCTAACGGCAGCCATTGTGGAAGTCGGCTATCAAGTGGTTTCCATTCAAGACGCGCAATAAAACGCTTTAATAAGGGCGAGGGACAAAGAGTGCCCTTACACCCAAATAAAATAAGGAGAGGATTCCATGATTTGGATTCTCCCTTTTTTTTTGAACCATAATAGGAGAATGGCTCTGCAAAGTCTTGCGCTCCCCTTTGTTCGGTGCTAGTGCAGCAAAACCGGAAGCTGAAGTCACAAAAAATGCCGAAAGCGTAGCAAAAATGGATGAAAAAAAAGAAAATGATTGAAATTGATTGTTCTATAAGACCATGTATAATGAACTCTATGATAGCAAGGAGATTCAAGAATGGAAGCTATTTTTACAAGAAGAAGTGTTCGCAAATTTAAATCGGATCCCATCGATGATGGGAAAATTGAGGGGATTATCCGCGCGGGGATGCAAGCACCCTCTGCTGGAAACCAACAGCCTTGGGAGTTCATCGTCATACGTGACCCTGCACTGCTGGATAACTTAAGCAAACTATCCCCCTACAGCAATATGTTGAAAGAGGCACCCGTCGCGATTGTCGTATTGGCCAATGAGGAAGAAATGCGTTATCCTACGCATTGGCAACAAGACCTAGGGGCGGCGA
>JBOGAI010000074.1:0-2917 GCA_051655665.1 Erysipelotrichaceae bacterium
GACAATTCCAACGGTTACAATGCTTACAAAAGTAAACAATAATTTCGGTTTGATGGCTTTTTTAAGCAAAATCATGCTCGGCAAGCTGAGTGCGGTTACCGCCATCATAAAGCTTAGAATGGTCCCTACTTCGACCCCCTTGGCAAAAAGGGCTTGCGCTACGGGAATGGTTCCGAAAATGTCCGCATACATTGGCACTCCAACCGCTGTGGCAATTAAAACCGAAAATGGATTGTTTGCCCCCAAGACGTTTTCAATAAAGGATTGGGGAATGACATTATGAATCAATGCCCCAATCCCGACTCCTACCACGATATAAGGCAATACTTTTTTGACGGTATCAACGACTTGCTCTTTCGCATACTCGATGCGCTCTTGAGTAGTCGGGGCAGCCAGCTGTGCCTCACGACCTTTTCGGGCATGCAAGATAAAGTCTGCGACTTGATCTTCCATGTGCAAACGTTCGATAATCGAACCGCCGATTACCGCTAGAATCAATCCTACTACCAAATACGTGAAGGCAATTTTAAATCCAAATATGGACGCCAAGAGCAAGAAGGCTCCCAAATCCACCAACGGTGAACTAATCAAGAAACTAAAGGTGACACCGATGGGAATTCCTGCCGTGGTAAACCCCATAAACAAAGGGATGCTTGAACAAGAACAAAACGGCGTAATGGTCCCAAGCAGGGCCCCCATAATATTGGCAGTGATTCCTTTGTAGCGTCCCAAAATCACTTTGGTGCGCTCTGGAGGAAAATAGCTTTGGATGTAGTGAATGACAAACATCAACACCGACAACAAGATGACAATTTTGATGGTGTCATAAATAAAAAACAACAAGGCCCCTCCAAACATGGTGTTCACATCGATGCCCACCATGCTCAGTCCCAGCTCAATGAGACGGTGCAGCCATTGCATACCCAAGAGTTGATCTTGGATGAATAAGAAAAATTGTTCGATAAATTGCATACGTGTTCCTCTTTTCATATTGACATTTATCAATATAACATACACATTGATGAACGTCAATATATATACCTTACCAATTAAAAAAATACAGCACCATAGTAGTGGGTGCTGTATTCAAGGTTTTAGTGCGTGGTTTTCTCCATCAATTCGTAAAGGTCTTTTGATAGCTTTGACATGCGAGCATCCTGATTGTCAAGGTTGTCCATGCTAAGGGATATCAAATACGGTTCTTTCCCATAGACAATGCCAATGTCATGAATCGTGGTGCCAAACAAGCCAATTTTGTGTGCCACTTCCACTTCTGTTGGCAGCTCGGTAGGCAAGAAGAAATCAAAATCGGTTTGCTTTAGGTCTTGCAGCAATGTCGCATACGCCTCTTGGTGGGTATACAAGTACTCCAAGGCCTGCAATTTATGCAAGGTATTGGAGGTTTGATTGGAGTATCCTGCATCTCCAAAATACGGCGTCAACTCTTTTCCAAGATTCATGCCACTTTCAAAGAAGTGGAGAATAAGCATGTTGGTGGCAACGTTGTCCGAATACACAATGCTGTAGGTCAACAATTCTTGGACCGTATACGTATTGCCTACCGCTTGGTATTGCAAGATTCCCGTTCCCCCTTCATAATGGTACGACTGATACGTCAGCCGTTTTTGTAACAAGGATGGGTCTTGTTGGGCCAACTCGTACACGTACAAATTGATGGGCACTTTGATGGTCGAAGCGGTTTTATACATGGTTGTTTCATTCCACATATACTGCACCCCATCACTTGGACGCACCAGTCCAATCGACAAGCGTGGTTGTTCGCTTGCACTAAAAGCAGTGGCAACAAGACGATCGATCGCGACTTGCAATTCGAAGGGAGTGATGGCATCTTTCGTACTCGCGTTGCGTTCCACAAAGGGTTTATAGCGCAGTACGCTTTGCGCATTGACCACACCCTTTTCTCCATTGCTTCCGGCTTGTTCAAAGAGCACTCCCGTTGCATCCAACCAAAACGGGATGTTCCCCAACAAATAGTATTGGTCATTCAACAAGTCATACAGTACTTGTTGATTGTTGGCACTAGTGAACGCAAGATAATCATGGGCAAGCTGAAAATCGCTCATTTGCGGTCCTTCCCACATATACTCCAACTTTAGCGCTTCGCGATTCAAAGCATAAAGCTGTGTCGTGTCGTCTTTTTGAAGCGCCACTAGCAGCTGTGTTCCATCACTGATGACTTCGTTCCAGGTTCCTTCACGCCCACTGTTTTCCACAACCACGCCTTTGGCGTTGTTTTGTACATTGTATTCGATGAGCTTGGACGCGTTGTTTTCATAGGCAATGTAATACCAGTGTTCTTGGAAATAGACGGGCAATGAAGTGTCTCGTTTGTCAATCCAGTTTGCTTGATTGGCTTCGAGGTCATAGTGAAGCAGTTGCGCTTCTTTTTTGGTGTTGAGTGCCCCCTCAATCATGACCTCATTGCCGTGCACACTCGCACGCAGCACCACGGGCTCATCTTGGTTTTCCATTTGCAGCAACACTTTGCTTGTCTGGGTTTCACTTTGGTATGCCACCACTTTATGGGTTTGCAGATCATCGTCATATTCACTGAACACCACATAGGTTTCAGAGGCCGCTAGCACTTCTTGGCTGAGTTGCGCTTGGCTGTTTTGATCAAGCAGGGATACTTCATTGGTGGCAAGATCCCATTTGGCCACGTGTGTTCCACTGTCCTCTTCGAGGATTCCATACCCCAGGGTCGCATTTACGCGTACCTGCAACTTGAATTGTTCCACCGGCAGTAGCGCAAGGGTTGGCGCATATTGCAACAACTCCTCACTTTCCACTTCACGCGCGGGTCCCACAACATGGGTTCAAAGGATTGGGTCGGAGACGCAAGGGCTTTCTCGTTTTCCCCACTGCATCCCGTAAGCAGGACCAAAAGGGTCAACAT
>JBOGAI010000075.1:0-3309 GCA_051655665.1 Erysipelotrichaceae bacterium
AATCCCAATGGTCATTACGGTAATCGCAGCAAACGCATTGCCCATGATCATGGTAAACAATGCCATCCCGATACAGAAGACGATTACCCCGATGACCACGTTGCCTTCGGGAATCAGCCCACCTACCAATTGGGATACGACCTCGCCTACTCCAGCGGCACTAAAAATAGAACCCAAGGCAGCCAACATCATCGGCAACAAAGAAAGCGGACCGACTGTGTCCAACATCCGTCGTGCATCTTCCACAAAATGAATCGGTTTGGTTTCGCCTTTGGTAAAAATCAAGGTCAAGATCATTGCGGCAATAACCCCCACGCCCACTCCGACTAATGCTGATATTTCAGTGAACAAGGCAAACAAAATGGCAAAAAGCCCCATCATCAAGGTAGGCAAAAAAATCAAATTGCCGACACGTTTAGCCATCTGTGCTGCTTTGACTTTGTCGACCGGGTCCGTGTTGCCTTTTTTTACTTGATTGAGGATGGCAGGAATCGACATCGCAATAACAAAGACCCCATTGAGCCAGTTGGGCAACCATTTTCCCAAACCAAAAAGCACACCAAGCAAAATCCAAAACAAACCAGTTGTCCAACGTGCTGGATGATTTTTTTCACTCATGCTTTTGACCCCTACATACAAAGCGGTCAAGCCCATTAACATATACAAGATTTCAAGGAGTTTAGCCGATAGTGTGACATCGGCACTAGTGAAGAAAGAAAGCATCGTCTAGTTCCCCTTTCTGCCATAGTATTTGGCCTGTAATTGTTTATCGCGAATAATGAAATAGATGCTTGCGACAACCAATGCGACGATGGCCACCGGAATTTCAATTTTCGCCATTTCCAATAAGGATACTTCGTATCCCAAATCACTCATTGTGCCTTGAACAAGCAACGCACCCGAGCCCCCGACAAACAACACTTGACCAAAAAACCAGGTGACGTTTTCCATAGCGCTAGACATCCCTTTTAATTCTTCCAAGTGTTCTTCATTCACAGGTTTTTGAGGGATTGCCCCTTCTACCATCGGCATAATGACCGGTCGCACAAACCCGGCAACCCCACCGAGTGACACATTAAAGGCGGCCAAAACCACGCGAAACAAACCATACGCTCCAATGACAAGGGCACTGGTCGCGCCTTTTACTTTTCCAATTAGATTGGCTGCCACTTGTTGCAATCCATTGCGTTCAAGCGTACCGGTAACCAACATGATGATGATGAAAATTCCCATCGCACGGTTTCCGACAAAGCCCGAACCAAAGGTTTCCAAGATTTCGACCGGCGATAAGCCCCCTAACAGTCCGGTTACAATCCCGGCAATTAAAACAATTAAGATCGAGTTTAGTTTTAAGGCAAACCCAATAATGACTACAAGAATACCAATAAGTGTCATCGTTTTATCCTCCTCAATATTCTCGATTATACCAAAATCAAAAAAAAAAGCATTTCACACGAAAAAAAGATGCAATTGCATCTTTATGGAATATCATGACCTTGCGCGGCCACAAAAATATGATACCATTGCTCCGGTGTCAGCGTAATTTGACTCCCTTGCAATGCCTCTTCCATGCGCTGCCAACGACTTGAACCGACGACCGGATAGAGTTTGGATGGATGGGTTGCCAACCATGCATAGACGACTTGATCAATTGATTTTACGTGTACTGCTTGACGCACCTCTTCGAGCGCTTTGAGGATGGAGGTATGTTTCTCTTGAAACAAGTTGCCACCCGCAAGGGGGGACCACACCAAAGTCAGCATGTTGGCTCTTTGAGCATATTCCAAATTGCCGTTGTAAAAATGTTCCAATTGCAACGGATTGATTTCAATTTGATTCATGACAAGCGGAAAGGGCAAAAAGGCTTGCAGTGCTTCCGTTTGAGCGGGCAAAAAATTGGATACTCCAAACGCTTTGACTTTGCCACTGTTGCGCAGTTCGATCATCGTTTCGGCTACCTCGCGGTAATCCATCAAATAATCCAGACGATGAATCAACAAGACATCCAAATAGCTCGTCTGCAAATTGGCCAAGGATTGTTCTACGCTTTTTAGGATATGCGTTTTGCTGGTGTCATAACAATGCGCGCTTTGGTCGGGGCGATTGGGATGGGCAATCTTGATGCCACATTTGCTGATCAGTTGAATTTGATCTCGAAGCTGTGGTTTGAGGGCCAACGCTTCGCCAAAGCGAGCTTCGTTGGTATAGCCTCCATAAATGTCAGCATGATCAAAGGTGGTAATGCCTTGGGCAATACAGGCCTCGATGCGTGCGAGCAATTCTTCTTTGCTCCAATTCCAACTATCCAAACGCCACAATCCAAAGATGATGGACGAAATGGATACATTATTGTCTACGATGGTATGTTTCATAACAATACTCCCCTTTTCTGATGTAAGACCCCTTGCTGGCACAAGTCCACTGACTTGTCGCCTTTATTCGATGAAGGTAATGTTGCCTTTGATCACTTTCTCGCGAAAGGGAACCGGCTCTGGCATACCCAAAGCACAGACTGCATAAATGTTGTGCGAATCCCTTACTCCAATGCGTTGCAAGAATGCGCGTACACTCTGGTTTTGATTGCACCCTTTGAGCTGATTGATCCACACACTTCCAACCCCTTGCGAATGGGCAGCGAGCATCATGTTTTCCATTGCGCAGGCACAATCCGCAACGGCGTGTGGATTGTCGGATTCATTGCTTACCAAAATCAGGGTGTCCGCATTGTAGAAGTGATAATCCGGTCGGTTTAAGACAACCTCTACTAGATGGGCCAACTCGTGTTGAAGCGCTTTGTTGCGCAGTACAAAAAAGTGCCAGGATTGTCGATTCATCGCACTTGGTGCACTCAAACCAGCTTGTAGTATGAGTTCTATTTTTTCTTCCTCCACCCGCTCATTTGTGAAATGGCGGCATGATCTTCTAGACATAATGGTTTCTAGTACTTGATTCATGGTTTCACCTCGATACAACCATTTTACCACAGTTTGTTATTTATTCTAGTCCTATGGTTTTCTAGTTGACAATCGACTTGTCCTCACTACAGTACTAGTAGGAGGGATGTATATGAAGATTCCACAATCACAACAAAAACGATTCGACGCCTTGCAACCCACACGCAATCCTGCTAGTTTGGAACACCTTTTTGCCCAATTCCCCTTGAATGGAACAAAAATTACCGAGGATTGGAAAGCGTTGCTTGCACAGGATACCTACCAGGTAATGTTTCACAAAGGAACCGAACCTGCCTTCCACAATGCCTATTTCGACCATCACGCTTCGGGTCGCTATCACTGCAAAGCATGTGGG
>JBOGAI010000076.1:0-2782 GCA_051655665.1 Erysipelotrichaceae bacterium
AGAAAATCTTTACATTTTCAAACGCTCCATTGGCAAAGACATTGTCATGCGTGCGGTGATGATTGTAATGATGAACTTTATTTTGTTGACCACAGGAATCTTCTTGTTGGTCATTACGGAAGATTTCGCCTTCATTGATATTCTCTTTGAGGCTGCCAGTGCCTTGGGTACGGTCGGCTTGTCCGCAGGAATAACCCCATCGCTGTCAAGTGCTGGAAAAATCATTATTATTATGTTAATGTATCTAGGTAGAATCGGAGTCATTACTTTGGTGCTTTCCATTATTCGCAACCGCATGAATGCTTCGATGAACAAAGTAGTATATCCAAGTGAAAACGTAATCATCGGATAAGGAGTCATATGAAAAAATTAAATAATAAGCAATATGCTATTTTAGGATTGGGTATTTTTGGGTCCAGTGTTGCCAAAACGCTGAGCGAATACCACTGTGAAGTATTGGCCATTGACCAAGACATTCGCAACGTGGAGCGCGTTTCGGAATTTGTGACAACAGCGGTTCAAGCGGACATCACGCAAAAAGAAGAGCTCAAGGCCGCTGGAGTGGGAGACTGTGACGTTGCTGTGATTGCGGTGGGAAGCCACTTGGAAGACAGCGTCATCTGCGCAATCAACTTGAAAGAGTTGGGTGTGCCGTATGTCGTAGCCAAAGCGAAAAACAAACGCTACATGCAAATTTTGGAAAAAGTAGGGGTGGATAAAGTCGTACGTCCGGAAAAAGAAATCGGGGAACGTTTGGCGAAAAAACTACTTTCCAAAAACATCGTCGACATTTCGGAAATCGATTCCGATTATACCGTGATCGAAATCGAACCTGCACCAAGCTGGGTGGGAAAAAACTTGGTGGAATTGGATTTGCGCAACCGCTATAAAATCAACGTGATCGGAATTCGTAACGATTGCATCATGTGCGCCAATTCCAAGCTGCAAATTACCTTCGACCCCGAATATGAAATCAAAGCGGATGACCATTTGTTGGTCATCGCGGAAATCAGCGTAATCGAAAACATCGACTTGATCAAATAACGATCGAACGAAAGGGAGAACAAAATGAAAAAACTACTACTGGGATGTGCCCTTCTATTGGTACTGGTAGGGTGCTCCAAAGCCCCAACGGATGAACCAAATGAGCCGACCGCGGCATTTGATGAATTGACTCGCATCAGTTTTGCAGAGCTAGAAAGCAAAATTGCCAACAAGGAGTCCATGGTTGTGTATTTCGGATGGGTGGAAAACTGTGGGGATGCCGTCAACTTTCAAAACAACTATTTGATTCCTGCATTGGAAGAAAACGAACGTTTCAAAGCGTTGTACGTGGTGGATTTGGACGTGGAAAATCCAGAAGGATTGAACGACAAAACCAAACGTGAATCCATGAAGGCCCAATTTGGTGTGCACTATTCACCAACCTTTATTCAATATGAAGAAGGGGAAGTCGAAGAGTTCTTGGAATGGACACCACTGACAACCGATGCGACCTATGCCCTACCCAAAGCAGACTTGGATCAATTTTTCCATGAAGTCGGTTATTTGGATAGCGATAACTAAGCGAAAAGAAGCAAATGCTTCTTTTTTTTGTTGAGGCATTTGGTTTTGTTGGAAGAAGTGCTTTGTGCTATCGTAGAGAAGATTTACGCCCTAAAAAAAGCGGAAGTGTGATTTGAATCACATACGAAGAACAAGAAACAGGGTATACTGAAGCAAAAGAAGCATCAAAAGGAGAATCGCATGCAAACACAAATCGAACAAATTCAATCAGTCCTTCAAGAACTGCGTCCCTTCTTGCAACAAGATGGCGGAGACATCGCCTTTGTGAAATACGATAAGGGTATCGTATACGTCAATTTGGCTGGGGCGTGTGCCTCTTGTGCTTCGGTAGAAGTAACGCTGAAGTCAGGGGTGGAAACCATGATGAAAGAGCGCCTGGATTTCGTAGAAGAAGTACGTCTTGCAAGCGTGGAAGACTTGTGGGCAGATTTTTTATAGGAGGAATGATATGATCACATCAAATATGACCATCGCACAAATCGTAAACGACCATCCCACTACGGTGGATGTGTTTACCGCGAAAGGATTAAAAGGGCTCGACCATGACCTCATCCTACAAAAAATCGGTGGATTTTCGCTGCAGTCCATCTTAGAGAAAAAGGGAATGGATGTGGACTCGTTTGTGACATTGCTCAACGAGGCCATTGCCATCCAACAAAAGGACATCACCTTGTACAATGATTTGGAAAAGCACGCACCCATAAAGGTGGTGGGCTTGCTGCCTTGTCCCGTACGCATTCCTCTCATGGAAAAACTGGATGCCTTGGAACAAAGTCAGCACATCAGCTTTGAACTCAAAGCGGCCAGTGAGGGCTTGGATTGGCTAAGTGAGCGCGTGCGCAGTGCGCAAAGCGAAGACGATTTGGCCGACATGTACATCAGCGCGGGCTTTGATTTGTTTTTCGACCAAGGCTTGATGAAGAAATTCAAGGACCAAAAAACCTTTGCCGATTTGACGCAGATCGACTTCCATTCCGACTTTCAAAACGAAACGATTGCCCTTCAAGATCCCAACAAGGATTACGCGATGATCGCGGTTGTGGCAGCTGTCTTTTTGATCAACAAAAAAGTGTTGGGAGATCGTCCAGCTCCGCAAACCTGGAGCGATTTGTTTGACCCCATTTATGAGAACAGTTTGTCGTTGCCAGTCAGTGACTTTGACTTGTTCAATGCGATCTTATTGCACCTCTACCAAGAATTTGGGTTGGAGGGCATT
>JBOGAI010000077.1:0-11662 GCA_051655665.1 Erysipelotrichaceae bacterium
GGATTTGAAAAGAAGGGTCGTAGAATATGAGATTACCTACTATCTTGTACAACCGTAACGACTACGGTTCCATCATTATTACAACCAACTTAACATTTGATCGCTGGGAAGATATATTCAAAGCTCCAATCATAACAAGAGCTTTGGTTGATCGATTAGCCTTTAAAGCGTATATCTAAGACAACGGATTTGCTTAAAAAAAGTAAAAAAAAAATGGCCCCATTTTAAAACGCAATTATGGCAAAAAGTGGACCATTTTTTTGTTGACATAAAGGGCTCCTTTGGCGATCTTCCTTTTTTCTTGGATTTTAAACCTTAATATCCCTTGCTGTATATTTTTGAATTCATTGATCAAGCAACCCACTATCAATGCCGGCAGAATATGCCACATCTTGAGCTGAAGGGCCCACCAACACCAAAGATATCAATTCTAATTTCTGTTCTGTAGACCAACATTTATTACAGTTTTTTGCGTTGTAATGCTTCTACCCGTTGGCAGCTACTATTCTTGCCCAACGTTTTAGCATATTCTTGAACTTAGATTCTTTGATTCCAACTGGTGTATCTGCCCATTGTCCATTTCGGTACATCTCAACGCACTTTCGTTTAAATTCATAATGATAGCGCATAAAAACACCCTCCTTACTGGTTGTCCAGTGAAGAGGGTACATAGATATGAGAGCGTTTTTTTTGCTATATCCGTGATTTGATATATAGATAATATCCTTTTTCATTGCAATGAAATTACAATGCTACCACTTGTTGTTCGTCAATTACATATAGACGATCTGCAAAAACATCATCCGCATCGGAATGCGAAGTATAGATTAAAATTCTACTTGGATCTTCTTTTAAATAAGCATCCAAATAGTTTTTCGCAACTTCTTTAGAATGCTTGTCTAACGCATCGAATGGTTCGTCTAAGATTAAATATTTAGGGCTATCAATGAGTGCTTGAATGAGACGCATTTTTTGCTTCATACCCAGGGAGTACGTTTTCACTTTTTTGTTGATATCCTTTTGTAATGAAAAGGTCTGGATTAATGCTTGTAATCTTTCTTCGGAACACTTTTTGTTGATGTTTGCTAAATAGGTTAAATTTTCTAACCCTGTCCATTGTTTCATAAATTCTGGGGCATTGATACTAACTCCTGCATCTTCAATAAAGTCAGATTTTTTTCTAAGTTTTATCGTTGAATTATAATAAATATCACCTTGATCTGGTACGCTGTAACCAACAATCAATTTTAGTAATACACTTTTCCCAACCCCGTTCTCGCCTTTTATTTTAATTTTTTGCGCATCAAAAGTGATACTTACATTTTCAAATATCGTATGATGACCATATTTTTTAGAGACATTTTTAAGTTTAATCATGATATAGTTCCTTTCCTTTATAAAACGCTACCGATATCATCATTCCCACCCCAAGGTTTAAAAGGATCATAAGCAATAGGTAGCGAAGTTCATCTACCATACGATTAGAAATCGTAATAAAACTGGTACCAAAAACAAAATCGAAGAGTAAGAGTATCGTAAATGCTGCATAGGATAGCATGGAATAATAGTTGGAAGGTCTTACCAACGTTAGTAGACGTATGAGGATGATTGAACTTGAGACAAATACGATAAATTTCAAGAAATAGAGAATAACAATGATGTGCTGTTTTGATAATCCAAAGTTTTGAGATAAGACGAGGGCATCCAGTAGTAGTGTTAGGATCAACATCGTTAGGATTCCAGTAAAGTAGATCCATAGATTATCTAGAATACTTCCCTTTACAATATCGATGATGATGGTCTTTTTTTGTTTTTTATGGAGTTCCATACTTAGGAAGGAACAATTTTCATTTATGATGGACAATTGTTGATGGTAAATTACATAAAAAAATAAAACGAATAGAATCAACATCTGAGGGTTAAATTTTTGTAATTGAAAGGACTCGAAACTATTAAACTGAAGAAATAGCACCTTTGTTAACAAGAGATGGCTTCCGTCTTGTTGGAGTGGAACCAAAACAATGCAAAAAGCTAGAATGATAAATATGGATACACTTAGTACCAGGCCTCTTTTTCTTAATCCAGCCATAAGTTTATGTATCTCGCTTTTTTTGAAATTCGTATGAGTAGCATGCTTATGATAGCGATGAGGAAACAGGAATAACGAAGTAGTTCACTCATTTGAATGCTTTGGAGTAAGGTAAAGATATTAAACCGATTAAACAATGCTTCTGTATTTATAATAGAGATAAAGTAGCATGTAATCCATGTCATAAAGAGCAATAAAATACGAGATAAGAATCGTTTTCGCTTGCCAACCATTGCAATAAAGTACGTTATTAGAATTAAAGTATAGAATATGATATTTCGATATAGAAGTGTAATGAGATTGAAATTAGGATCCATAAGGATAAAGAGTCCCATTTGAATGATTGTAAATAGGATAAAGATGAATGCATAACTTTTTGCCTTTTCTATCAATTGATACCATAAGTAATCCTCTACACGATGAAATCGATACACAACGAGGGATTGTTCAAACGGGCTATGTAAATTGATAAACAATACCAGGATGAAGCAAAATGCATATGCGTAGTCATTTAAGATATGAACATAAAGAGAAGGAAATGGGGATGTTGCAGGGTTTACAAAAAATGTGAAAATCAAATTCAGAACAGAAATTACACTTGCTAAGATGAGTTCTTTTCTATAGTTCAACATATTTTGTTTTCCAACGAACCAAGAACATACCAATAAAGAAAGGAAGCATATTGATTAGGATTAAAAGGATTGTATTAAATTGGTCGTAACTTCCACTTGCCATAATCACTGAGGGATTGATATAGATAGAAAGTTCTGGAACAACCATGTAAAGGGCAAAACCAACTGCGGACAATCCATAATAATATAGGATAGGAGCAGCGATGACTTCTTTTAGTGATGTATCCAAAACGGCAACCGCTTGTGTCAGTGTTGCATAAGCAAAAGGAATGAGAAAAAACCTTACCAGACCCTCTAGTATAAAATAGAAAAAGGTATGATTTGAAAATAAACTGTTACCAAACAAATCACTAAACATTGTTCGCTCACTAGAACCTAGAAATCCTGGTGTAGACACAATGTACGAGAAACAAAGAAACACGAAATAAGCAGCAAAAATTATGCTCGCTAACTTGAAGGAATTGCTTAAGATTTCTCGTTCCACACTTTGCCGATAGCTCGTTTTGCGTATGATTTTTAATTTAAAATTTGAATGATAGATTTGATAAAAAGAGATTCCACTAATCGTAGCAAAGAGTGGAATAATGATTTGAAACCATACGGTTCCAAAAATAACCGATACATCAAAGGTGAATTGCAGATTTGATACGACCGATTTCATGATGTTAAAGACAGTCGGTTCGATCACCAAACCAACTGTAGTTTCATTGTTTCCGAAAAAGTTTAAGCGGTACTCTGGGTTAAAAATCGATTCTTTTAAGATCCAAAAAATATTTTTTTCATCAAGTACTCCATGCAGCATAATCAGAAGGCAAACCATAAATAGAGCAATATATTTACGATTTCTTTTCAACCAAAACAACATATTGGCTAATACTTCTTAAAAACCACTTCCATGGTTCTTAAGATTCCCATATACCTTTTACAGTTGTCGTTGGGTTGGTAATGTGTTCTCTTCTTGCTCTTAAATAATAATAGTATCCGTACATGCATGAACTATATTCTGGAATAAATCCTGCCCCTAAATAAGAAAATAGGACACTTTCACTTCTGATTTCACTATTGGAATTTACTACCTGAAACCATTCTTTATGAGAGGAATGGCTTGATGTTTGCCAATTTACATAGGCTTGCAAAGCATGATCCATTTTTAAGTTTTCTGTCGATTTTGCACTGTAACTTGAGTTCGATGTAATCGAAAAGCCGGTTTGTAATGCTGATACTTGAATTGAAGAAAATATAAAGTAACCAAGGAAAACTGAAGCAAAAATCGATAAGAGTGGTCTTTTCAAAGTTTTTACCCTAATAAGTTGTGTTACAACTTCCTTTCTTATTTCTATTCTGATTCGGACCTAAGCAATTACCCCCCCTCTTTATGTAATATTATGTTAATTGTATCATCTAAATGTATTAGTGTCAAAAATGGGTGACTTGGATAGGCTACGATCAAAACATCGCCCATAACTAACCTCTCTATTAGCCAAGTTACGTACAGGCGATACTTTTGTTGTATCTCAGTTAAAGCGATTAGGAAGAAATACAAAACAACTTCTCATCTAACAAAACAATTACAAGAAAAGGGCGTTGAATTTGTAAGCCTTACAGATTATATAGACACAACAACAGTAATGGGGAAGTTTGTGTTTATAGCGTGGTGCGAGTTGGCTCAGTTAGAACGAGATATCATTTCGGAGAATACAAAGTCAGGTTTGGCAAGTGCAAGGGCTAGAGGTAGGGTCGGCGGAAGAAAGCCTCATGACAAAAGGAAAATAAGTACTGCTTTACGGATGTATTATTCTAAAAATTTCTCTATAAAAGAGATATGTGACCTACCGGTATATCTAAAAGAAGTCTCTATGACCATATCAATAAAAATAGCAATATTGAATGTATAAACAAAGAGTAAAAGGTGTCACTCAGTGACACCTGGTTTATCACTATATGGTAGCGATTTAATATAATTTTCCGTAACTATTTTCACCATACTGTTTGTTCTTTTGTTTCGTTCCTCAAGCACCTCCACCAATTTCACATAAATAAGCGTTACAATTTACATACTTTTTGACTGTGATACAATTTTCTAGAAAGGAAAAGGCTCTTTATGAGGGGGCAAGGAAAAAATATGAAAAGAAGACAATTTGTGGAAAAAACAGCATCAATTATATTGACGTTAGCACTTATAGTTAGTGGACAATTAATAACTGCGTCAGCACAAGAAAACGAGATGTCTAATTTAAAAGAATCGTATGTAGAAATTAATGAAAAAGAAAATATCAAATTATCTGAAGATGCATATTTAATTGATTCCGTTCATTTGTTAGGTACCGAATTAGAAGGAGATACAGTATTAGTAACAAGAGATAATCTATTTGTTAATGGGCAATTACGGTCAAATTCAGTTGAAGTTTTTCTAGGAGGTTTACTTATTGGATGGTTGATAGATGGAGTAATAATCTATGCTTCTGGTTATTCTGGAGCTGCTCTCGCTGCTACAACAATAGGGATGATTATTTCTTTTGTGGCAGCTCATCCAGTTATATTAGTGATTGCAGTAACTGTTTTAGTTGTAACAGCATCATCAATTCAAAAATACAAAACATCTAATGGAAATGAATGCGTTCTGCAACCTTCAGGAAATGGCTATTACTGTAAATTTAGCCTAGAGGTATAAAATATGGATCTCATAATATATTTTTTGGCAAGTGCACTCATAGGTGTTATTCTTTTTGAATTATACTCTAGAATTTATGCTAAAGGAAATAAAAAAAGACTTCTATATGGCATTTCAATAGGTGGCGTTACATTATTGGCTTTCTTAATGTATGTATTTTTAAAATAACACGGAACTAAAGCAAGGTGTCACTCAGTGACACCTTTACTTTAATTTTGGGTAGGTTGATTTATACGATTGCAAACTGAATACTCGCAATGCAATCACTTGTTCCCCGTAGTTGCAGACGTATATATTTTAGAAGTAGTTTCTTTTGCACTAGATTATTTGTTTTCTAGCGTTGAAACCATTGACGATTGCTCAGAGTTATCCAGTTCAGGTCGGACAATAATTCCGTTATCGTACAGATAATAATAATAATAACCTTGTTCTACAGATGCAAAATCTATTGTTCCATTTGCAAGTTTTTAATCGTCTTTCTTGCTAATAATAAGGGTATCCAAATTATTTTCGCTTTCCAATAGCTTACCTTATTCTTATTACACCATGTTATTTGCTTCTAAAGCACTGGTTTGTGTTGTAGATCATCAACTGTATCTCCAAAAAGGGGGGCGGATTTATTCATTTTACGGAAAACAGCTTCACTTCGTGAACCGTCCAATGTTGAGATGGAATCTCTCTTTATCGCATGACGGTACGTAAAATCTCACTGAAAAATGATTGTAGTTATGATCCTTATTTGGGCATTACCACCCAAATAAGGACTTTTTCTTCGGAATTTCAAGAAGCGATTGCTGTGGATATAACAAAAACTCCCTTGTGATTTCTCCATTTGAATAGGCTACAAGTTTGGCAAGACTATGATTCTTTGAAACGGGCTTATCGAGGATTGTGGGTCCTTCATACTGCCAGCTCCATTCTTGCCCCTCTTGGGTTGAGGCATATACCT
Organism: Erysipelotrichaceae bacterium; assembly: GCA_051655665.1. Taxonomy (GTDB): domain Bacteria; phylum Bacillota_I; class Bacilli_A; order Erysipelotrichales; family Erysipelotrichaceae; genus JBOFMT01. The sequence goes on from JBOGAI010000077.1 coordinate 6,342, forward strand.
TTTCTTTCGCAATCAACACAACCTCTTGTGTGCTGTTTGCAATAGGGAGTGTGGTCACTTTGGCATATGCATCAAAATACACAGTTTCCACTCGGTTTTGTGCGACCAATTGTTTGGTAATCGTAAGGGTGTCTTGGATGGATTGCAGTCGGCTAGCCCGATAAGGATCGGCTTCCATCACTACGATGGCATACGGTTGTCCCTCGATGTTCACAATACTGCCCAAGCAATATCCAGCAGCAAACGTAAAGCCGGTCTTGCCTCCTACAAAATAATCATTGACCCCTTGATTCAAAGATTGAATTGCATTTGGCAACACCAGCGTGCGTGGTTGGCTTCCTTCCACATTGACCTTTTGCGTTTTAGATTGCAAGATTTGCATCAAGGTTTCATCTTGGGCAACCTGTTCCAACAATAGTGCGATGTCTTTTGCACTACTCACTTGCTTGGGATCATCCAGCCCATGAACATTTGTAAAATAGGTTTGATTCATTTGAAAACTACCCGCAAACAAATTCATCAGTGCTACGGTTTCATAGGCGTGATGTTCTTTGACATATGCCTCTAGGGCCAATGCCGCATCAGCCCCAGATACCATGAGCAATCCACACAACAAATCGTATAAACTGACCACATCCCCTGCTTGTAGACCCATTACGCTGGCTCCGCTTCCTGCCAAGGGTTGCAAAGTTTGTGCATCAATGGTAGTCGTAAGACGCTGCAATTCTTCTAGTGTCCAAAGCTTTGCGACTACCATGCCACTCATGAGTTTGGTAAGTGAAGCAGGTGCGCCACTCTCTTGTGCATCCTGGTCTACTACAATTTCACGAGTCGTAAGGCTCATGGCAATGGCATGCTTGGAGCCTAGGGCATGAACCGGTGTTGTCAAAAGCAGAAAACAAAGAATGATGGACCACACATATTTCATTTCGATTCCTCCCTTTTTTCTTTATTCTACCAATTCTAACTCGTTGTGGCTACTTGTGGGTGTACAAATCTTCAAAAGGATGCAAAGTTTGCGCGAAATGTGCAGTGATTCAACGTGCGAAACGTGGTCCGGCGCACAAAAAGAAACAGCAGGGCCACGCCCCTCAACACCTGTCCGAGAAGTGCACCACGCAGTAATCGAAATAAAAGGTGTCTACAAGGGACACCTGTGCCAATTTGATGGATTTGCTTGGTTCCGTGCTCGACTCCCTATAAAATTCTAGTAAACTAGTCGGGCATTTGGACGCCTTGTTTGATTTCCAAAATGCGTACTTCCAATTGCTCAGGCACCAAGGTACCATTGCTCAGTTCCTGTAAGGCAGGGGCAATGGTCGCATCCAGGCTGCAATAGCGATATTCGACGCATTCTTCATATTCTTTTTCCCACTCATAGACTTCACTGTTGGAAAGTAAGTAATCAATTTTTCCAATCAAGGCATACTCAAATCGTAAACGATAGTAGGGAAAAGCGATGGCTTCCACCAAAGTGCCTTGTTGTAAGGTTTGACTGATTGATTTGGAGTACGCTCGAATCAATCCACCAGCGCCCAGCTTGACGCCTCCAAAATAGCGAACTACCACGGCGACGCAATCGCTGATTTCATTTTTCTTCAAACATTCCAACATGGGAATGCCTGCCGTTCCACTGGGTTCTCCATCGTCGTTGGAACGCGTCAATTCACCATGTTCTCCTAGCACAAAGGCTTGGCAATGATGGGTCGCATTGGGATGCATTTTTTTTATTTGGGTAATAAACGCCTTGGCCTCTTCTTCTCGAGAACATTTGTGCAGGTAGGTTATGAACTTTGATTTTTCAATTTCGATGGTATGGGTAATGTCTTCTTTGATACGTCTCATAGATTCCTCCTGTACTTGTGTGGTGTTATTGTCCTTATATAGTAGCACAATTCGTTTTTTTGAGAAACCATTGCATGGGATGCAATGGTCATTTCATGCTGTTTGGTCATCTGAATTTGTGATCATGGACAAAATCGTGTACAATACTACCACAATAGGAGGGACCCTTTATGAACCTTAGAAGCAAAAACAATCGGCCACGTGTGCTTTTTGACATGGATGATGTCATCACCAATTTTTTAGACAGCGTCATCGATTTGTACAACGAACGTAAAGGCACCGCCTTTTCTGTCGAAGAGGTGCGCACTTGGGATTTGAGCGGACCTTTTGATGCCGATATCTTTGAGATTTTTCAGGAAGAAGGATTTTTCCTGCAATTGGAAGAGAAAAACAATTCCACAGCGGTCTTGAAGTCTTTGATCGAATCGACTCGCTATGATGTATACATCATTACCGCATGCAATTCTGCCAAAGAACTGGTAGAAAAGACCCAATGGATGGAGCGCTTTTTGCCAAGCTTCAACCAAGCACGCATCATCGCCTGCAAGGAAAAACACATCATCCGAGGGGACATCATCATCGATGATAAAATCGATAATTTGATTGCGTGTGCACCGTTTATGGAATGCATCTTGTACGACATGCCGCACAACCAAGAATGCGTTGACTTTCATCGCATCCATAACTTGCAAGAGTTGGTTCCCATTCTGGAGCAAAAATTTTATAATGCTTGAATAGTGACCTGAAAATGCTTATAATAATAGGGAAATCATATAAAAAATGGTATTGATCGGAAGAGTAATCCCGTAAGCCCTTTGTAGAGAACTGGTGGTTGGTGAAAACCAGTAAGGAAGATGGGATGAACATGAACCGTGAACCGCTAGATAAGCTAGACGCTCCCTGCGTTATGGGGTTGAGACTCAGTTACTGAGTGAAAAAAGGTGGTACCACGAACTTTCGTCCTTTGCGAGAGTTCTTTTTTTTAGAAAAGGAGCAGTTCTTATGGAAAAACAAAAATATTACATTACGACAGCCATTGCCTATACATCGGCCAAACCACACATCGGAAATACGTATGAAATCGTATTGACGGATGCGATTGCACGCTACAAACGATTGGCGGGCTATGATGTGTTCTTTCAAACGGGAACCGATGAACACGGTCAAAAAATTGAAGAAAAGGCACACCACGCGGGGTTGACCCCACAACAATTTGTAGACGGCATTGCCGGCATCATCAAGGAAAACTTTGATTTGATGAACACATCGTACGACCAATTCGTTCGCACCAGCGATCCAGCACACAAATTGCAAGTGCAAAAAATCTTCAAACGACTGTACGAGCAAGGCGATATCTATAAAGGAGAATACTCAGGGAAGTACTGTGTTCCTTGTGAATCCTTTTGGACAGAAAGCCAACTAGAAGATGGCAAGTGTCCGGATTGTGGACGCGAGGTTCAAGATGCCAGTGAGGAAGCCTATTTCTTTAACTTGGGCAAATACGCTCAGCGCTTGGTTGACCACATTGAAGCAAATCCAGAATTCATTCAACCCGAATCACGCAAAAACGAGATGATCAACAACTTCATCAAACCGGGTTTGCAAGATTTGTGTGTATCCCGTACCAGCTTCAAATGGGGAATTCCGGTCGACTTTGACCCAGGTCATGTCGTCTATGTTTGGATTGATGCGCTATCCAACTACATTACCGGTTTGGATTTCGATATGGATGGCAATCACGGGCCACGTTACCACCACTATTGGCCGGCAGACGTTCACGTCATCGGCAAAGACATTTTGCGCTTCCATACCATTTATTGGCCAATCATGTTGATGGCGCTTGACATTCCGTTGCCAAAGCAAGTCTTTGGTCACCCATGGCTCTTGGTGGGGGATGGCAAGATGTCCAAATCCAAAGGCAATGCCATTTATGCTGATGATTTGGTGAAACATTTTGGTGTCGATGCCGTTCGTTATTATCTCTTGCACGAAATGCCGTTTGCCAACGATGGAACCATTACGTATGAACTGGTCATGGAACGCATCAATTCGGATTTGGCAAACGTGCTTGGAAACTTGGTTTCGCGCACCATTTCCATGAGCAACAAATACTTTGAAGGAACCATCCACAATACCAACGTACGCACTCCACTTGATGAAGAATTGATTCAATTGGCGCTTGCAACTCCAGGTAAAGTGGAACAAAGCATGGAGCATTTAAAAGTAGGCGAAGCCATCGAACACATCAACATTTTGTTGCGTCGTTGCAACAAGTACATTGACGAAACCACACCGTGGACGTTAGGAAAAGACCCAGAAGCAGCCCCTCGTTTGCACACCGTGTTGTATAACTTGTTGGAATCCATCCGTTTTGCAGGGGTGTTGCTACAAGCCTTCTTGCCGGAAAGTGCAACGGCAATGCTGGATGCATTGCAAACAGAGCATCGTGATTTCGCAAGCTTGCAGCAATTTGGCAACTTGGAAAGCAGCAAGGTCATCGAGAAAGCGCCAATTTTATTTGCGCGTATCGATTCAGCTGCCCTTTTGGCAGAGTTAAGCGTAGAGGCGGTTGCGGAAGAGGAAAACGAAACATGTCTTCCTGAAATCGGCATCGATCACTTCTCACAAGTAGAAATGAAAGTGGGCGAAATCCTTTCTTGCGAAAAACATCCAAAAGCGGACAAATTGTTGGTTTCCCAAGTTTCATTGGGTTCCAAAACCGTGCAAATCGTCAGCGGCATTGCATCAGCCTATGCACCAAGTGATTTGGTTGGGAAGAAAGTCGTCGTCGTGACCAACTTGAAACCCGCAAAATTGCGTGGCGTAGAAAGCCAAGGCATGATTTTGGCGAGTGGCGAGGGCAAAGACATTGCCGTTGTCAGCATTGACGCACACATTCCAGCGGGAACGCTGATCAAATAAACCCAAGAGACTGCTATCATCAAGGCAGTCTCTCTTCTTTAAACATGCTATAATGAGTAGCAAAAGGTAGGAGTGAAGTTATGTATGATATCATCGTCGTCGGTGGAGGACACGCCGGCATAGAAGCCGCTTTGGCAAGTGCCCGTATGGGGAAAAAGACTGCCTTGGCAACCTTGTCCGAACATATGATAGGCCACATGCCTTGCAATCCTTCGGTGGGAGGTCCTGCCAAAGGCATTGTGGTGCGTGAAATCGATGCCCTAGGTGGCGAAATGGGAAAAGCTGCCGATGCGACGGCTTTGCAGTTTAAAATGTTGAACACCACCAAAGGCCCAGGTGTGCAAAGTTTGCGCGTCCAAAGCGACAAAGTGCTGTATCAAAAATACATGGAGGACGTGGTAAAGAACACGGCGAACCTCACGATTGAACTGGGAATGGTGGAAACGCTGCTAGTGGAAGACGACCGCGTAGTGGGCATACGCATGGCGGATGGATTGGAACTCAAAGCCCGCGCCATCATCTTGACGACGGGGACGTTTATGGGCTCCAAAATC
>JBOGAI010000078.1:0-1720 GCA_051655665.1 Erysipelotrichaceae bacterium
GATCGCGAATGAGTTTATGATATTGTTTTTTCATTGTATCCCCCTTTATTTCTTTACCTTAATCATACCACAGGTAGGCCCCAACGTTACGGCCAATTTATGGTGCTTGCTTGAAGGGCATGCATGTGCAAGGTACAGCAAAATAAAAAGCAGGTTTCCCTGCTTCTACATATAAAGTGAAATCAATTCCTTGAGTTTGCGTGTTTGCACGCTGTTTAGCAAATAGGCCGCAATGCCTTCTTGCATTTCATGGGTATTTTCAATCGGAAAAAACAGTGCACGGGAATTGATGAAGTAGACTTCAAATTCTCGCAAGGTCGTTTTCATGCGTGGCGACTCCAGTTGCAACAACAAATCCGGATCGGCCTTTTTTTGTGCTTGTTCGACTGGCAATAAGGTATACATCATTTTCTCCATCTCGTCGATGAAGTGTTGATTGGTTCGATCATTGATGTCCCCTTTGACTTCAAAATACAATTCATTGTCGTCACCAAGGGTTGGCAATGCCACACTCCAGCGACGCGCTGGTTGCAGCGCCCCCTCAATTTCTTTCCATTTCCATGCCACGGCTGCCGCACCAAGTGCAACACCCGTTACGGCGATGATTGTTCTTTTTTTCATACTTTGTCCCCTTGTTGTTTGATGTATTCGATGAAAAGCGTATCCGCTTCTTGAAAGCGATAGGCGCTCAATTCTTGTGCGCTTACCCACAGCACTTCGCTATGCACACTGGCCTTGGCTTCCCCTGCAAGCAAGGTACACAAAAACCCGTACACATGCAATTCGATGCCTTGTTGGGTGTCCACCACCATGCCCATGGCCTGTTTCACTTCGACGCTGACGTCTAGTTCTTCTTTGAGTTCCCGCACGATGGCTTCTTCACGGGTTTCGTTGGCTTCGACTTTTCCACCGGGAAACTCCCAAATGCCTTCCCCAACGCCTGGCCCGCGCTTGGCAATCAAATACAATCCATTATGAGCAATGGCTCCACATACGATATCTAGCTGTTTCATACTCTCATTATGCAAAGATTTTGGGCAAGATGCAAGCGGTTTTGGAAAACAGACCCATTTCGTTTTGAAAAATGGGTCTGTTTGGGGTTATTTGGTCTCTTTCTGAAAGATGTAGCGATCAAACAGCGTTTGGTTGTAGGCATCGCTGCCATCAAGGTTGCTGGAACGAAAGACCGGGGCATCGCCCTCGCTTTGCACCATTTTTTCCACCACCGTTGAAATCAACGCATGAGAAAGGAAACAGCCCATCTGCGTCGAGGTTGGTCCGGTTTGAATGAGTGGGGTGTGTTCGATGCTGGCATCGCCTGGATTGGCGCGGTTGTCCAGCACCACATCGGCTACTTCAAACAAGCGTTTGCCCGATTCATGGCGCGAGGCAATGGATTGGGAGTGTTGCATGGACGTAATGGCGATGATGGAAGCCCCGCATGCTTTTGCCCACAAACAAAATTCTACAATCAACGGGTTACGACCGGAATTGCTTGCGACAATCACGACATCGTGTTCATGCAAAGGATACAAGCCCTTGATCACCTCCAAATATTGCGTGGTGCGTTCAATCAAGGTGCTTTTGAACGGATGGGTCAAAGTAGTCAATTCCACCTCGCAAATCGGCGTAATCGCAGCGTAGCCGCCGGCACGCGCATAAATCTCTTGGCCAAGCATATGGGAATGGCCGGTTCCAAAGGTATAAATTCGACCACCCA
>JBOGAI010000079.1:0-1531 GCA_051655665.1 Erysipelotrichaceae bacterium
TCTGCAGATAGCACCGTATTTACTACTTGGACTTCATTACGGAATCCATCAGCAAAAAGGGGACGAATGGGACGGTCGATCATACGCGCAGTTAAGGTTGCATGTTCACCCGGACGTCCTTCACGACGCAAAAATCCACCAGGAATTTTCCCAACAGAATACAATTTTTCTTCGTACGTTACGGTTAATGGAAAGAAATCGATGTCTTTGGACTGCTTGCTTCCGCATGCAGTAGAAAGAACCGCGGTATCTCCATAGCGCACCAAGACACTTCCACCGGCTTGTTTTGCAATTTCACCGGTTTCTACTGTAATCACCCGATTACAGAATTCTAAACGAAACGTTTGTTTAGCCATCTTGTTTCTCCTCTTATTTTTCTTATTTATCATAGCACACATTGAGCCAAGATTAAATATAAAAGACGCATTTCCCCGAACCCTTTTGCTTGTAAGTGCCTTGTAACTCACCACGCCCATTACTTCCCTCTAGCGCATGCGGATTGCAACAAAAAAAAGTCTTCTTTCGAAGACTTTCGTGCATTATTTACGCAATCCCAAACGAGCGATCAAATCACGGTAACGGTTCAAGTCCTTGTTTTTCAAGTAAGTCAACAAGTCGCGACGACGTCCTACCATTTTCATCAATCCACGTTGAGAGTGGAAATCATGTTTGTGCTCTTTCAAGTGATCTGTCAAACGGTTGATTTGAGCAGTCAATACAGCGATTTGAACTTCTGGAGAACCTGTGTCCCCTTCAAATCTTGCATACTCTTGCATAATTGCAGTTTTTTGTGCTTTCAATAACATGTTAATGTTCCTCCTTTTGAATAGCCATTCCAGACCGCGCCTAAAGTCGGAGACTCAATAAGCCCAGTTTGAAACCTTCTTGATTATAACACACGCACATGGTTCCAACAAGTATAAACTCCTATTTCCAAAACGTTTCGTTTTACTTTGCCTAAACACCCACAAGAGAATGCATCCGTACAACGCATTAGATGCGAGTATGAGCAAAAATATGCTACAATGAAAAAAAATAGGAGGATTACACTATGAAACTAGCATGGATTGGATATGGAGTGATGGGACGTGCCATGGTGCAACATCTCGCAAACGCGGGACATGAGGTCCATATTTATACACGCTCAATGCCGGAAGCCGGCTTTCCAAGAGGTACTTCGCTTCACTTTCATTCAAGCATTGAAGAAGCCATTGCCGGGGTCGAATTCATCTTCACCATGGTCGGCTACCCAAGCGATGTCGAAGAAGTCTATTTTTCACCACGAGGCATCGTAGCACATTATAACACAACCAACGAAGCCATTTGCGTTGACATGACCACCAGTTCTCCAACCCTTGCCAAAAGAATCGCGGATGTTTTGCCTTCTAGTTTGGATGCTCCCGTTTCAGGGGGCGATTTGGGTGCAATCAACGCCAGCTTGAGCATCATGGTTGGGGGCAGTCGCGAAAGTTATGAAAAAAGCAGTATTTTATTGCGCTTGATGGGCAAACACATCGCGCACTGTGGGGTT
>JBOGAI010000080.1:0-2603 GCA_051655665.1 Erysipelotrichaceae bacterium
AAATCAAAGCACTGGGGGGAACCATTGTTTCCTTGCCATTGAAGCTCAAACATCCCATTCGTTATCGTAAGGCGCTCAAAGAGCTGCTCTCTGCTCAACGCTACGACATTGTCCATTCCCATATGGACGCCATGAATTATGTGGCGTTAAAAGTGGCGAAGCAACAAGGCATTCCCGTTCGGATTTCACACAGCCACAATACCCAACATCAAACGAAAAACGCCTTGAAGCTGTGGCTCAACAATCGATTGAAGGCACGCATTCCTTCGGTGGCAACCCATTTGTTTGCCTGCTCGAAAGTGGCAGGGGAATGGTTGTATGGAGCAGAAATGGTCGCACAAGGCAACGTTTCAATCATCAACAATGCCATCGATGTCGAGCGTTTTGCATATAAGGAACAACTCAATGCGAAATTGCGTCAACAACACGGCTTGACAACGCAAAAAGTGGTTGGCCACGTTGGACGTTTCGATCATCAAAAAAACCATACGCTATTGGTTGCGTTGTTTGCCCAAGTGGCAAAGCAAGTGGATGCGGTGCTTGTCTTAATTGGTGCTGGACCTTTAGAGGCGGAAATCAAAGCCAAAGTAATGGAGTTGGGCATCGAAGATCGCGTGATTTTTACCGGTGCGATTGGAAATGTCTACGAGTATTTTAACTTGTTTGATGTATTTGTGTTGCCATCCTTATTTGAAGGATTGCCGGTGGTATCCGTGGAAGCACAAGCCAATGGGTTGCCATGCATCTACGCCGATACCATTACAGATGAATTGGTCATCAACGACAATACTTACTTTGTGTCAAACCAAGATCAAGCAAAGTGGGTGGAAACCATTGTGCATGCTCTGGCAACACCAAGGGTGTCAAACGCAGTGGAAAACGTCATTGCAAAAGGATTTTCGATTCACGTTGAAAGCAAAAAACTGCAAGCGTTTTATTTGGAAAGTGCGAAGTAAGGGTATGAACAAAGCATTATACATCGTATTTACACCGTACCAACTTTTACTGGCCTCTAGTGTGGTAAGGCAAACGGGGCAGGAAGCGGATTTACTCCTTATTCAGGAAACCATTACCGCTGCGATGCGAGCAGATGCCGCTGCCTACTTTCGCTCGGTTGAGGTCATCGGCTTTCAGTATCCGAATAAGCAAGCATCACTGGGTGCCAAATTGCAGACGTATCTTGCTTTCTACAAGCAAGTGAAACAGCGCTATCAAAACAGCGAATATGCCACGGTTGCGGCCTCAAGTGAAGGCAGCTTGTTGGTCCGGATGGTGCTGGCTGCTTTGCCCAAAACGTATGCCTACTGGCATGTCGAAGATGGAAGTTTTGATTATTCCCAGTACATTGAACGCAAAACGCTAAAGGAAGAAATCATTACGTATTATCTGCGCCTTGCAACCTTTGATTTCACCATTAAAAACAAAGCGACAACTCCTGGTACCGCAACGTGGATTGCACGTCGCTTTTTTACCAATCCAGACTTGGTACGACACGAAATTGTGCAGACCAATCAAAAATGCGAACGCATTGCGTTGTCCACTTTGCAAGAAACCATGCAGTATTATGCGCGCAACTTGAACGAGTTGCACTGCGATGTATTGCTGTGCCTGGATCACAGTGAATCCTCAACCAACTGCGACAGCATTTTCAATGCCATTGTGAAGCAATGTCAGGACAACAACCTTAGGGTTGCAATTAAATATCATCCAAGAGAAACCAATTTCTACATTCAATACGATGCCATTCAAGTGGACCCTAAAATATCCATTGAATTGCAATTGGCGCACTTTAGCGGAACTTTGATTGCAGGGGCAAGCACGGTGATGCTTTCAAGCCAACTGCTCTATCCGCACCAAAAGCGCATTTATGTGGGGAACTTGGTGTCGTATCATACGGTACCGACCCAACTCGCAGAGTTGATTGCATCTTTTTCAATCCCTTTTGCAAGCAGTGTCGAACAGTGCACGATGTTATTGAAGTAGTTCTTGTATAGAGAAAGCGAGGGTATGTGATGCTTACGAAATTGAAACAATTTACGAAAAAAGACAACTTGGCCATCAGCACCCTCATTTACTTCATCGGTACGATGCTGCTTCGCAGCGTATCCTTGATTTCAATGCCTTTTTTCACACGCTATATGAGTCAAGCAGACTATGGGTTATATTCGCTTTACAGCACTACCCTTGGCTTGTTGGCTATTTTTATTAGTTTGCAAGTACAAAGCACGGTCACACTAAAATTTGCACATTTTGAAAAAGAGCGTTTTGAACACTACCTTTCCAATGTGACTTTAGTGCCGACCTTTCTTTTTGTAGGGTGCTTGGTACTCAGCGGCCTATTTCAAATCCGCGCACAAGGACTTGGGCTTCCCAATGTCTTTGTTACCTTGACCATCATCGTGCAGGCCTTTTATTTAACATTGCAGTCCATCTATCTGTCCAACCTCATCATCAAGAAACAACCGAAAAAACACTTGGTCGTGTCTTTGCTAACCACAGGGATGATGGTGGGCTTATCCATTTTGTTTACCATTTTACTGAAGTCTAATGGATTCTATGGAAGAGTGTTGGGGGGGACCTTGGCGTCCCTTTTGATGTCCATT
>JBOGAI010000081.1:0-5876 GCA_051655665.1 Erysipelotrichaceae bacterium
CAATCATGTTGTCTGGGGAATCTGCGGTAGGGGCTTACCCACTTGAAGCAGTGAAAACCATGGATACCATTTCTCGTGCAATGGAAGCAATCCTTCCTTACCGTGAACGTTTGGACATGGCAGTGAATACTTCACAGCATACAAAACAAGATTCTATTGCCATTGCTGCTGCGAATGCTGCATTGAATTTGAAAGACTGTGCTGCAATCGTAACGTTCACTCAGTCTGGTACAAGTGCACGTCGTATTTCCAAATACCGTCCTACTTGCCCAATCATCGCTGTAACATTTGACGAAAGCGTACAACGTCGTTTGTCGGTAAACTGGGGTGTAACAACCGTTCTTTCTGATGTTCATAACTCAGAAGCGAACGAAATCGAATTGGCTTGTGACATTGCGAAAAAACACGGTGTAAAACCGGGTCAATTGATCGTAATCGTTGCGGGTTACCCAGTAGGTTCTGGTGCAACGAACGCAATGAAGATTATTGAAGTAAAATAACCAAACAAAAATTCAAAAAGAGTGAACGCGTTCACTCTTTTTTTTTGGACACGCATCATATCAACGAAAGTGAAGTACACATTTATCAGTATTTGTGTTAAAATAAATGAAAAAGATAGGAGAATGCAAGATGAAATATTATATTGGTGTAGATTTAGGCGGCACAAATGTTCGTGTTGCGAAAGTCTCGGAAACGGGAGAAGTCGTTCAGGTACTGAAACGCCCTTCTCAAGTAGAGCAGGGACGTGATTTCGTGGTGGATACCATTATTGACATGATTGAGCATATTGATGGATATGAAGAAGTTCAAGGGATTGGATTAGGTGTTCCAGGACCTGTAGATACCGTTAACAAAGTCATGAAATTGGCGACAAACTTGCCAGGATTTGAAGGGTTTAAGGCTGCGGATAAGATTCAACAGCACTTCAACAAACCGACCTATCTTGACAACGATGCCAATGTTGCAGGACTTGCGGAAGCCTTGGTTGGAGCAGGAAAAGGGTTGCCAATTTCATACTATGTAACCATCTCTACGGGAATTGGTGGTGCATTGGTTGTAAATGGGAAATTGATTTCTGGCGCAAACGGATATGCGGGTGAAGTAGCGAACATCATCATCGATCGCAAGCGCGAAAAAATAAATTTCTTAAATGTTGGTGCGGTTGAAAACGAAGCGAGTGGTACGGCCATTACGCGCAAAGGACGTCAGTTGTTTGGCGATGAAATCCGCCATGCCGGTGATGTATTCGATTTGGCTCGTGCGGGCGATGCGAAAGCATTGGCACTTGTAGATGAAGCAGCTTATGACTTGGCTCAAATGTTTTCCATCATTGCCCACATCGTAGATCCGAACTGTTTTGTGTTAGGTGGCGGTGTGATGGCTGGAAAAGATGTATTCTTCGATAAAATGGTTGCGTACTTTAAAGAAATGGTTCACGTTCAAATGCGCGATGTGGCCTTTGTAGAAGCGGCTTTGGAAGATCCAGGAATTGTGGGCGCGGCAATGTTGCCAGCAAGTCATGAGTAAGACGATGAATTTTCCATTACTAATTGACAAATACGCAAAACTTGCGGTGTACGTCGGCGCAAACGTACAAAAAGACCAAATTGTCATTTTGAATACGAACGTGGAGTGCGTGGAACTAAACCGTGCCATCGTACGTCACGCATATGAAGCTGGTGCAAAATTGGTTTCCATCAACTATCGTGATGAAATCATTACCAAACACCACTATACGCATCAAAGTGTCGAAACACTTTGTGATATCCCAGAATGGTTACGCGAATCTCGTCTTGATTATGTACGCCAAGGCGCATGCATCATCAACGTGGTATCCAACTATCCGGGTAATTTGAAGGACATCGACCCAACCAAAATTGCACAAGCAAGCATGGCAAGTCAAGTCGCATTCAAAGAACAATCGGAATATACGATGGCAAACAAAACACAGTGGTCTATTGTGGCAGCGAGTAACCCGGTTTGGGCGAAAACGGTATTCCCTGATGTAAGCGAAGAAGAGGCATCGGTTATGTTGTGGGAGGCAATTTTCAAGGCATCCCGCGTCAGCGAAGACAATGATCCCGTTCAAGCATGGGTGGAGCACAACGACAACATGGCTCGTTATGAACACAAGATGAATGAAATGAACTTCAAGTCGTTGCATTTTACCAATGCTTTGGGTACGGACTTGCATGTATCCCTTGTAGACCAACACATTTGGGCGGGTGGAAATGAAACGACAAAATATGGTGTAGTGTTCAATCCAAACATTCCGACCGAAGAAGTGTTCACCATGCCGGAAAAATTTGGTGTGAATGGCCGCGTCTATTCCTCCAAACCGCTGGATTATCAAGGAAAGCTGATTGATCGTTTCTACTTGGATTTCAAAGATGGCAAAGTTGTTGGATTTGATGCGGAAGTTGAAAAAGAAGCGTTGGAAGCATTGGTTACGTTTGATGAAGGGGCTTCTTATTTAGGAGAAGTGGCTTTGGTACCATTTGATTCTCCAATTTCCAATTCGAATTTATTGTTCAACAACACCTTGTTTGATGAAAATGCAAGTTGCCATTTGGCATTAGGGCGCGCGTATCCGATGAATGTAAAAGAGGGTACGGAGATGAGTGAGGAGCAACTCATTGCCGCTGGGGCGAACCAGTCGAAATTGCATGTAGATTTCATGTTTGGAACAAGTGATTTACAAATCATTGGAACAAAACAAGACGGCACGCAAGTGACCATCTTTAAAGACGGAAATTTTGTCTTTTAATCAATGAGACCTGTAAAGGTCTCTTTTTCGAATGAAAGAAAGGGGAAACCAATGAAAAAATTAGGAATTGCTTTGTTGATTTGTACAGTGCTTTTGGGATGTAGTGCACAATACCCTAGCACGGAGCCCGTCATCCAGTATCTCAATGATCATAGCGTGGTGTATGACAATCCCTCCTCGATGCAAACCATGGGTGTTCTAGAAAGTGGGACCGGCGTAGAGGTGATTCAAGTGGTGGATGGTTATGTTAAGATTAAGACTGAAAGCAGAGAGGGATATGTTCGCGAGCAAGACCTAAAAGTCACCTACGAGGAAACGTATGCGGGGAAAGCCGAATCCATCGTGGCAAAAATGAGTGATGAAACACTTGTGGGACAGCTGTTTTTGGTTCGTTGCAAAGAAGAGAAGGCAATTGAGGATTTGGCTCACTATCAAATGGGGGGCTACCTTTTATTCGCGGAGGATACATTCGATGAATCCATTGATTCGTTGCGCTTGAAAATTGCTTCGTATCAGCAAAGTGCAAGCATTCCTTTGCTTATTGCAGTAGATGAGGAAGGAGGGAGTGTGAATCGAGTCAGCATTTACCCACAATATGGGGTAGAACCTTTTCCCTCCATTCAACAGTTGTATGCTCAAGGGGGATATGACGCTCTTGTACAAAACGCGATCCAAAAATCTTCCTTTCTAAAGTCTTTGGGCTTTAACGTGAACCTTGCACCTGTTGCTGACGTTTCAACCTCTCTAGAAGACTACATCCACGATCGCACCCTAGGAAGAGGGGGCGAGGAAACGGCGAAATACATTTCCAAAGTCGTTTCGGCGATGCACGAACAAGGAATGGGAAATGCCTTGAAACACTTTCCCGGATATGGAAACAATGCCAACACGCACATGATTTTTTCCATTGATGAGCGCAGCAAAGAGAGCTTTGAACAGCAAGACTTCCTTCCTTTTCAAGCGGGCATTCGTGCCAATGCTGATTCGGTGTTGGTAAATCACAATATCGTGACGGCATTCGATCCTTCCTATCCAGCGTCCCTTTCTCCTGCCGTTCACGCACTGCTGCGTGAGCAATTGCAATTTCCAGGGGTTATCATCAGTGATGATTTGTTTATGGATGCCATCGCGCTTGAGTACGGGGTGAAGGAGGCAGCAGTGCAGGCGGTGTTGGCAGGTAACGACTTGGTGATCTCCACCGAATATGAAATCCAAATCCCTGCTGTGCTGGAGGCCTTGCAATCGGGTTCGTTAAATCGAACACAGTTGGAAGACTCTGCCAAACGCATCTTGATTTGGAAACAAAGACTTGGGCTTCTAGAATAAACAGAAGTCAAATAGGAAAGAGCATCATTGCTCTTTTTTTTAACACAAAGCGGATTTCCTTTAGTTATCTCGAGTGTTTTTCGCCCGTAGCAGACCCTTTATTTTGGTGCAAATGGACTCCTTGAACCCCGTCGAAAGCACAATATGGGATGCAAAAGGTATAATAACCCACTAAATTGGAAGATTATCAAAAAAAACGTTAATAAAATGGTGTAAGCGCATACAAATTAATTGCACTCCATAGAGGGAAGTACTATAATGAGGATAGATAAAGTTACGGAGGAAACTTAATGAAAAAACTATTATCTTTATTAGCAGTTGCGCTACTTGCGACTGCATGTAGTGGTGGAGGAGGAGCATCGGACGAAACCGTCATTGGTGCAACCATCTACAAATTCGATGACAATTTTATGTCCGTTGTACGACAAAACATGACAAATTATGCATCGGAAATTGGAGTGACTTTGAACCTTGTTGACTCACAAAATGACCAACAAAAACAAGGGGAACAAGTGGATACGATGATTGCAGACGGAGTGTCTGTATTGGCAATCAACTTGGTTGACCCAGCAGCTGCGCCTACCATCATTCAAAAGGCAAAAGATGCGAATTTGTCTGTTGTGTTCTATAACAAAGAACCAAACGCAGATGCAATCAATTCTTATGAAAATGCATACTATGTGGGAACCAACTCGGCAGAATCCGGTGTGATTCAAGGCGAATTGATTACCAAAGGATGGAACGAAAACAAAGCGGCATGGGACAAAAACGGGGATGGAAAAATCCAATACGTATTGTTGAAAGGTGAAATTGGTCACCCCGATGCAGAAGCGCGTACCAGCGAAGCTCAAAAAGCATTGCAAGCCATCGGCGCTGAAGAATTGGCTTTGGAATCGGCTACTTGGGATGGAACAAAAGCAAATGAAATCATGACAACTTGGTTGTCTGCTTTTGATAACATCGAAATGGTCGTGGCAAACAACGACGGTATGGCACTTGGTGCGATCAACGCGTTGAAAGCAAACGGATACTTTGAAAACGACAAATTTATGCCTGTATTTGGAGTTGACGCAATTGCGGAAGCATTGGATGCAATCGAAGCAGGTACCATGTCTGGAACCGTGTTGAACGATGCGGTAAACCAAGCAAAAGCAACGTTGGATTTAGCAAAAAACTTGGCAGAAGGCAAAGGGGCAACTGAGGGGACTTCTTGGACACTTGATTCTGTAAAAGCGGTACGTGTACCTTACGTTGGCGTAGACAAATCAAACTACACCGATTTCAGATAATTTTCTTGCAATAATAACCATTGAGGGCACAGTCATGTGTCCTCAATGTATTAAAAAGAATGGAGAATGCTCATGGATGAAAAATATATATTAGAAATGGTCAATATTTCTAAGCAATTTCCTGGGGTGAAGGCATTGGATTATGTTTCCCTTCGCATCAAACCAGGTACGGTTCATGCATTGATGGGTGAAAATGGGGCTGGAAAATCCACGCTGATGAAATGCCTATTGGGGATTTATCACGAGGATGAAGGTCACATCATCTTCAATGGACACCAAACGAAATTTACTTCTCCAAAACATGCCCTCGATAATGGACTATCCATGGTTCACCAAGAACTGAACCAAGTCGTACAACGCGATGTCATGGAAAACATATGGTTGGGTCGTTTTCCAACCAAAGGCATTTTTGTCAATCGAAAAAAAATGTACGAAGATACCAAAACAGTGTTGAGCGATCTAAACATCAACATCGATCCACGCGTTCGGATGAA
>JBOGAI010000082.1:0-1806 GCA_051655665.1 Erysipelotrichaceae bacterium
GATCAACACGCAGAAAGTGAAATGCAATGCACTTAGTGTAAAGGTTGTGCCTACTGTTTTTTTAGGATGAACTTCGCTATACTAATGAGGTTAAACAAACAAATGTGATAAGTGAAGAAAGAATGAGGGAAAAAACGACATGGAACAAAAAGTTGTAGTGGTTACAGGGGCAGCACAAGGAATTGGGCGTGCACTTGCAATAGACTTTGCGAAACAAGGATATCAGGTGGTGGCTACCGATGCCCTTTACGCTGAATATGAGCAAAGCAATATTCATTTTATTCAAGCAAATTTGAAATCTGCAACACAGATGCAAAAAGTATTTGAAGAAGCGCGCCATACATTTGGCGGGGTACATGTTTTGATTAACAATGGTGCCATAAGTAAATTTCATAAATCGATCCAAACGATTGCGATCTTTGAATTCGAAGAAGTGATTCAAGTAAACCTGACGGGGAGTTTCATTTGTGCGAAAGCCTTTATTGAAGCCAACCAAGGATTGCCTTTTGGTCGAATCATCAACATTTCATCCACGCGATGGAATCAAAACGAAGCCCACTGGGAAGCGTATGGGGCTTCAAAAGGAGCGATGGTTTCCTTAACCAATAGTTTGTGTGTCTCGTTGGGGAATACGCCGATCACCGTCAACGCCATCAGTCCGGGATGGATCGAAGTCAATCACTATGAAACACTTTCGTCAAGTGACCATCAACAACATCCTTCAAAGCGCGTTGGGCATGCCCAAGACATTACACGCGTCGCACTTTTTTTAGCGGATGAAGCAAGTGATTTCATCAATGGGGCTAATATTGTGGTAGATGGAGGAATGAGCAAAAAGATGATCTATCAAACCTCCGATAATTTTTGGGAAAATGAAGTGTAGACATCACAAGACTATGATAAGGAATACCACCATGCAAACGAAGAGAAATACAACCGTAACGACTTGGTAAAAAGATAACATGTGATGGAACGTGGATTCGTTCCAACGTGTGCCGGAATCTAAAGAAACATTTAAACTGCATTTTGTGCAATGATGTGATAAGATAATTGTATGTAAGACGATGAGGTAATGTATGAAAGTGACTAGAAAAGAAGCATTTACTATACCGAATATACTCGGGTATATTCGACTACTGTTGATTCCGCTTTTTGTGTACATGTATTTGAACGCACAAAACTCTGCGCAATACATCCTAGCTGCGTGTGTATTGTGTTTGAGTGGATTGACGGATTTGCTTGATGGCTACATTGCCCGCCGGTTTCATATGATCACAGATTTTGGTAAGGTGCTAGATCCGATTGCCGATAAGCTTACGCAAGGTGTCGTTGCCTTTTTATTGGCCTTTCATATCCCCTACATGTGGATTTTGCTGGTGCTGGTTTGCATCAAGGAACTTTTCATGGCCGTTGCAGGCATCTATTTGTTGCGAAAAGGGCAAAAACTCAATGGCGCAAAATGGTTTGGCAAAGTTTCGACTGCCGTTTTCTACATCGTTACCGTCTTGCTGATTGCGTTTCCGACGCTTCCAGAAGCATTGCGCAATGCAATGGTGTTTGCAACAATCGGATTTATGCTTTTGAGCTTTTCGCTCTACTTGCCGGAATTTAAGCGATTGTATGACAATACCAAGTTGTCGATGCACCTGTTTGGAACAAATCACATCAAAGGGGAGTAGTTCCCCTTTTTTTGAAGGTAAAAGAGTTGCAAACTTTGGGAAACTTGTGTACATTGAAGATGGACATGGTTCGCTAGCTCAGTTGGCAGAGCAGCTGACTCTTAATCAGCGGGTCCAGGGTTCGAAT
>JBOGAI010000083.1:0-1734 GCA_051655665.1 Erysipelotrichaceae bacterium
TCCACTCGCACTGGTGGTCAATACCAACGTTTCTTTGGTCACTTTTATTTTTTGCGCATCGGTGGTTTGAATGGAAGCAAACCCGGCTTGAATGGCAAAGTATACCACCACTGCAAACGCAAGTACCACCCCAAGGACAACCACACGCTTTTTGTTTTTTGTCATGGTGCACCTCCTAAGATGCATTCATTATAATCCTTTCTACACAAATTTATACTGATAGCATTTTTAACGCACCAAAGTGTACAATTTGAGAAAAGGGATTATAATGGTGCCATAAGAAGGTGATGTTATGGATCAATACGACAAACGACAAGCAGACGAAATGGAAAGGATGACCACACAAGCGCAGCCTTCGCTGGTGCTTGCGCGCATCCTTGCCGGAGCCATTGATTTGATCTTCGAGTTTGCCATCATGTATGTGTGGCTGATGCTGATGTTATTGATGGTGGGGGATTTGTTCCCCTACAAATGGTTTCCGCCATTGCAATCCATTTTCTTTGTCTTGCAATGGATGGGTGCACTGTTGGTACCGCTGTGGTTTTTGTTTACACACCCCGGCTTAAGCGTGGGAAACTTTTTGTTCGGCTTTCAAATCATCCGCTTGCACGGATCACAGCCGTCCAAAGGACAATTGTTGTTGCGTGAAGTCCTACTAAAACCCGTGCTCATTATTGGCTTGCTGTACTCGTTTAGTTATTGGGGCTTGTTGGCCTATGGCCTGCTCAACCTTTTGTTTATTCTTTATTCCCACGACCATATGTCTTTGTTTGATTTGGCAACCCAAACCCGCTTAATCAAAGCCAATGCCCAATCGCCTTACGTTGACTAAGAGTAGGAGACCTCCATCCCAAAAACATGGGGGTTTTTCATGCCTTGGCTAACGGAGATTGGATGAACCATAAAAAAAAAGGAGCACTGCAGATGAAACGAAAAATCATAATGACGTTGGCGATGAGCTTGGATGGTTACATCGCCGATGAACAAGGCGGCTTTGATTGGATTGTAGGAGATGGGGATTCCCACTTGAATACACCATCCCGTTGGGATTACTTCCAGTTTTTGGAAGGGGTCGATTTGGTGGTCATGGGGAAAGCCTGCTATGATCAAAACATGCATGCCGATTTCAAAACCCAACCCGTTTGGGTCGCGACCCATCAACCATTGCGTGATCACGACCATGTTCACTTCGTGCAAGATCACTTGGTGGAAGCGGTATTGGCGGAGCAAGCCAAACCTGGAAAAGACATTTTCTTGTTCGGTGGGGGCAAACTCATCGATGCCTTCCTTAAGGCCAATGTCATTGACGAATACATCATTGGCATCATTCCGACGATTTTAGGAAGCGGGCGTCCCTTGTTTTTGGGAAATAACCCAACCATTGATTTGCACTTGACAAACGTACTCATTGAAGAGGGCATTCCGGTGCTTTGGTACACCAAACGCTAATCAAAAAAAACAAAACCTGTATCGTGAATCAGCGTGATACAGGTTTTTTTTCTATGGGTTGGGTTGAAGGCTTTTGGAAAAGACAATCATGTCATGGATGGTTTCCTCAAATGGACGGTTGGTGTGCTGCAAAATGGCTGCGGCCTTCGCGTGGGAAAAACAGCCATTGGATTGCAAGACCACCATCGAATAGGATGTAAAAAGGGGCTTTTGATGGAAGCGGGTTGCAAGCCATTCCAAAATTGGGGCAATGGTTTGCAAGACGCGACTTGGAACTTGAATGAC
>JBOGAI010000084.1:0-11219 GCA_051655665.1 Erysipelotrichaceae bacterium
ACAGCGCTACTATCGCTGGCAACGCGATCGCAATGATCAAAAAATGGCCAAGCAACACGAAGCGGCCATTGCACAGGCACATTTGGAAGCCCAGGCGCAAGCGCGTCCTGTTGAACCAACACCGCCTGTTGTCAAGGAAGAACCCACAGCGGCGGTAAAACCGGATGAGGAGGATTCCTCATCCCCTAGGCGCGTGCAGACGGAACGTGTCAATCGTGTGTTTCGTCTGCCTAATGTCAATTTGCTGAAATCGCAAGGCTTTACAAGCGCCAATACCAACAACATTTCCTACGCCAATGAAAATGCGAAGAAATTGTTGCAAATCTTGGAGACGTTCTCAATCAAAGCAACCTTATCGGAAATTCATGTGGGTCCTGCGGTTACCAAATACGAGCTCAAACCCGAGTTGGGCGTAAAGGTAAATCGCATTGCGGCTTTGCAAAACGACATCAAAATGGCGTTGGCGGCCAAAGACATTCGGATTGAAGCGCCCATTCCTGGCAAATCTGCCGTCGGAATTGAAATTCCGAACCCGGAAAAAACAATGGTCTTCATGAAGGATTTATTGAAACAAGTCCCACCCAAATACAACGATTCCAAACTGTTTTTTGCCTTAGGCAAAAACCTGTTGGGCGACAATATTTACGGCGAGCTCAATAAGATGCCCCATTTGCTGATTGCAGGGGCAACCGGAAGTGGGAAAAGCGTTTGTGTGAATGCGATCATCACTTCCATTTTGATGCGCGCCAAACCAGAAGAAGTGCAAATGTTGCTCATTGACCCGAAAAAGGTCGAGTTTACCCCATATAAAGACATCCCGCATTTGATTGGTCCGGTTATTACCGACCCCAAAGATGCGTCCAACGCCTTAAAGGTCATCGTTGCCATGATGGATGAACGCTACGATGTGTTCGCCAAAGTAGGGGTTCGCAATTTGGATGCGTACAAAGCCTTGTTGGCAAGTGGTGAGGACCAATTGCCTGCGATGCCTCAAATCGTGGTCATCGTAGATGAATTGGCTGATTTGATGTTGGTTGCAAGCAAAGAGGTGGAAGCCAGCATTCAACGCATTACCCAATTGGCGCGGGCTGCAGGCATTCATTTGATCGTTGCGACGCAACGGCCAAGTGTGGATGTCATTACCGGTGTCATTAAAGCCAACATCCCAAGCCGAATTGCCTTCGCTGTTTCTTCAGCGGTGGATTCTAGAACGATTTTGGACCAAGTCGGTGCCGAGAAATTGCTGGGCTTTGGTGACATGTTGTATTTGCCAATCGGTGAAAATGTTGTGCAACGCGTACAAGGCGTTTACGTCAGCGACGCGGAAGTACAAGCGGTGTGCGATTGGGTGAAACAGCAAGGATCGCCCAAATATCACGATGCCTTTGCCATGTTGGAAATGCATGGCAGTTCAACTGCGGGGAGTGCCGCGGTCATGTCACAGTCTGATGTCTTGTATGACGAAGTAAAACGCTATGTGGTCGAATCCCAGAAAGCGAGCACTTCGCTCATTCAGCGCCGTTTTGCGATTGGATATGCAAGAGCAGCGCGTTTAATGGATTTATTGGAACAAAATGGCGTGATCGGACCAAGCCGTGGCAGCAAGCCACGCGAGGTTTATGTAAGCGTCAACGAATAAGGAGAGAAGCATGAGTAGAGCATATGAAATTGTAACAAATACCGCCTTGACCTATCAGCAAATGATGGTGCAACTGGCGCAACTTGGAGAGTCAACGGATGAGACCATTGCATACAATCCAGACTTTTTGAAAGCCAAAGAAGAAGGATTGATTTGTGATTTGAATGAAGGCGTATTGCCATTTCGTCCGCGTTACATTACGGTCGACTTTGAAAAATTTATGCAACAAGGCAGTGTGTTTTTGAATTTGACCGCACCGACCACGTTGTTGGAAGCGACAACGAACTTGCAAATTTTGTACAAACATATTCCAAGCATCACGTCGTTCCCGGTGTATTTGGGAGATTTGGATGCTTTGTTGGAACCATTTGTCAAAGGGATGGACCGCGCGGAAGCCAAAACCATCTTGAAAATGTTTTTGTTGCAAATTGACCGTACGTTGGTAGACAGCTTTGTGCATGCCAATTTGGGACCACAAGCATCGACTTGTGGGGAACTCATCATTGAGTTGACCCAAGAGATGCAATTGGCCATTCCCAATTTGACCCTGAAATACGATGCTGCCATTACTTCCGATGCCTTTGCTGAAAAATGTGCACAGTGTATGCTGGAAACAGCAAAACCATCGTTTGCCAATCATGCCATGTTTCAAGCAGACTGGGGCCAAAAGTATGCGATTGCATCTTGTTACAACGGTTTGAAAAAAGGAGGGGGCGGGTATACCTTGCCACGCTTGCGCTTGGCGACCATTGCCCACAAAGCACACAACATCGATGAATTCTTGAGTGTGGTGTTGCCTTATTACACAAACCTAATGCTGGAATTTATGGACCAACGCATTCGCTTTATGGTGGAAGAAAGTGCCTTTTTCAAGTCCAATTTCTTGGTCAAAGAAGGTCTGATCGAACAACAAAACTTTACCGGATTGTTTGGCGTCGTCGGGTTGGCAGAATGCACCAACTTTTTGCTTAACATTACGGACAAAAGCATAGGGTATGGTCACAGCGAGGTGGCACACCAATTGGGAGAGCGTATTTTGGATACCTTGACAAAACTGGTGAACGACCACGTTGCGCCGTACTGTGAATCTACGCAAAATCGTTATTTGTTGCATGCCCAAGTAGGGATTGATACCGATGGTGCCGACAACGCCCCTGGGGTTCGCATTCCCATTGGCAATGAACCTACGATGTTTGAACAAATTCAAGTCGCAACACGCTTCCACAAATACTTCCCAACCGGAGTAGGAGACATCTTTACGTTTGACCAAACGTGGACCCAAAATCCAACCGCTTTGGTCGACATCATCAAAGGAGCCCATGGAGCAGGGATGCGCTATTTCTCAGGCTATTTGAGTGACAGCGACGTTGTGCGTGTGACGGGATATTTGGTTAAACGCAGTGAATTGGAAAAATTGGATCGTGGAGAACAATCCATTAACCAGGCATCTGTCTTTGGACAAGGGGCAAGAGACAATGCCGCTGCTTTATCTAGAAAGGTTCAGCATGATCGCAACGATCAATAAAATCATTCCATTTTCGAATGTAGATGGCGAGGGCAACCGCATCGCCATCTTTTTTCAAAAATGCCCCTTTGCTTGCCTGTATTGCCATAACCCAGAAACCATCGCACTTTGCACACACTGTGGGAAGTGCGTTCCAACCTGTCCTTCACAAGCCCTTACAATTGTGAACAATCAGGTGGTTTGGGACGAATCGTTGTGTACACAGTGTGGTACATGCTTACAAGTGTGCCCCTTTGACAGTTCCCCGAAAACCAAAGCGGTTACGGTAGAGCAGTTATTTACCATGATTCAACCATATCTTCCCTTTGTACGCGGCGTCACGGTGAGTGGAGGCGAATGTATGGAATATGCTCCTTTTTTGACGGCCTTTGCGAAAGTGTTGGAACCTACCGGAAAAAGCTTGTTGATTGATTCCAATGGGTTTTATCCCTTTGCCCAATATCCAGAATTGCTGGCCCACAGCCGTGGGGTGATGCTCGACATCAAAGCTACGGATCCACTTTTCCATAAAACGCTTACAGGCCAGGATTTATCGCAAACACAGGCCAATTTGCGTTATTTGCTATCCGTTGACAAATTGGTGGAAGTTCGCACGGTATGCCTGCCGAACCAAGACGAACAAAACCGCAAAACAATCCTGGAGACCTTGGCCATTATCGGACCCAACATCCCGTACAAACTATTGGCGTATCGTCCATATGGGGTCAAACAAGAGCATTTGCAACAGTTGGGCACCGCCTCGATTTCCCGCGAAAAAATGCTTGAATACCAAAGAATGTGTGAAGAAAATGGCTATTTTAACACCATTGTCATCTAAAAGGTAACATTTTTTTAAAATAAGCCGTTTCAAACTTGAGATTTGTTGACATTTTGTTATTCACAAGTTAAAATCTAGAATGTAAATGGTAAGTTTACGATATATGGAGGAAACACTATAATGAAAAAACTATTGAATGTTGCTTTAGTTGGTGTTTTGGCCGCTACTTTGGTAACTGGATGTTCAAATTCAGGATCTAAAGAGTGTGCGGTGAACGTCGGACTAGTAACGGACCTTGGGGGAATTGACGACAAGTCATTCAACGAAGGGACATGGAATGGAGTATTGGCATTTGCAGATGAACAAGGATTGAGCAAAGATTGCTATGCTTTCCAACAATCTAATGCAGAAGCGGACTATATTCCTAACTTGAGCCAATTTGCTGATGATTTCGCAGGGAACGAAAAATCATTGGTAGTTGCACCTGGTTTCTTGTTTGAAACGGCTATGGGTGATGTTGCAGACCAATACCCTGATCAAAAATTCTTGATCATTGACTCAGTAGTAGACAGAGCAAACGTTGCTTCTGCTACATTTGCTGAACAAGAAGGTTCTTACTTGGTAGGGATCGCTGCTGGATTGGTAGCAAAAGAAGCTGGTCAAACCAAATTAGGTTTCATCGGTGGTATGGACTTTGAATTGATCAACCGTTTTGAGGTTGGATTTATCGCTGGGGTACTTGAAGTATATCCAGAAGCTGAAATCATGATCGAATACGCAAATGATTTCGGTGCTCCTGAAAAAGGAAAAACATTGGCTGCTAAAATGTACGATGCTGGAGCATACATCATTTTCCACGCTGCTGGTGGTACAGGAAATGGTTTGATCGAAGAAGCAAAAGCTCGTCGTGAAGCTGGCAAAGACGTTTGGGCAATCGGAGTTGACTCTGACCAATACGCTGCTGGTGAAATGGCTGACGGTTCTTCTGCTGTATTGACTTCTATGTTGAAACGTGTTGACTTGGCTGCAAAAGCAATCGCAGAAGACGTGTTGAACGGCGAATTCAAAGGCGGAGAAGTAAGTGTATTCAACTTGGCAAACGAAGGTGTTGGTGCTGAATTGTCTACAGGACGTAACCTTTCTGATGCTGTCATTGCATCTGTTCAAGACTATGCTACAAAAGGAAAAGCGGGAGAATTGAACATCCCTGCTGACCGTGCTGGTTTGAAAGAAGTTAATGCTGCAATGTACGAAACATTGAAAGGCAAATACCCTGAATTGTACAAATAATGTACGTGAAAAGCTGTCGAATGACAGCTTTTTTTTTGGAAATGCAAAGAAAGATTTTGGAAAGCGTGACCCAAGGGGCGTACAGTTTTGTTCTTTGATTGCTTTTGGTTTACACGATACGGGTTTTTAAAAATGGAGGTAAAGGAGGAATGATAACGGTATCATTGTGAGAATTACAATGTAAACCTTCATAATTAAAGGATGAGCTACGTAATATTTCGTTATATTGCTATTTTACAAAAGGGGTACCTATGGTATAATTTATGCTATGAAGGAGTGAATCACGTGGAATATGCAATTGAGCTACTAAATATTACGAAAGACTTCCCGGGAATCAGAGCAAACGATGATGTTACACTACGTGTAAAAGATCGTTCGATTCACGCCCTATTGGGTGAAAACGGAGCAGGTAAGTCTACATTAATGTCCATATTGTTCGGTTTGTACCAACCAACAAGTGGAACCATCAAAGTACGTGGGGAAGAAGTAAAAATTACGGATCCCAACGTGGCGAATCATCTCAAAATTGGGATGGTGCACCAACACTTTAAATTGGTACAAAACTTTACTGTAACGGAGAATATCGTATTGGGAATTGAACCAAAAGGGAAAATGGGTACCATTGACCTTGCGACAGCTGAGAAAAAAGTAAAAGAAATTTCCGAGTTGTATGGGTTTGATATCAATCCGAAAGCCAAAATTGAAGAAATTGGCGTTGGGATGCAACAACGCGTTGAGATTTTGAAGATGCTATACCGCGATGCGGATATATTGATTTTCGATGAACCAACGGCAGTATTGACTCCCCAGGAGATTGAAGAGCTAATTGCAATCATGCACCGCTTGGTTGATGAGGGTAAAACGGTTTTGCTTATTACTCATAAACTAAAAGAAATCAAAGCGGTTGCCGATTATTGCACGGTTTTGAAACGTGGTAAATTGATTGGAACGGTGGATGTGAAAGAAGCCTCCATCGACCAAATGGCAGAGATGATGGTCGGACGTGAGGTTAACTTCTCCGTTGAAAAAACCCAAGCCAAACCAAAAGATGTGGTCTTGAAAGTAGAAAATTTGACTGTAACCGATGATAAAAAGGTCAACAAAGTCAAAGATGTCAGCTTTGAAGTACGCGCAGGTGAAATTGTAGGGATTGCCGGAATTGATGGCAATGGTCAAACGGAATTGGTGTATGCCATTACCGGTTTGATTCACAAATACAAAGGAACCATCTTGATGAATGGTCAAAACATCAACCATTTGGACATCAAAAAACGTGTGGGAGCGGGGATTGGTCACGTACCTGAAGACCGCCACAAACACGGCTTGATTTTGGATTTCAAATTGGATGAAAATTTTGCGATTCATGAATACGATACCGAGAAATTCTCAAAATATGGGGTCTTGGATCAAAAGAAAATGGAAGCATATGCCGATCGTATGATTGAAGAATTTGATGTACGATCAAGCCAAGGAAAATATACGGTAACACGTACCATGTCGGGTGGGAATCAACAAAAAGCCATCATTGCACGTGAAATCGATCGTTCTCCTGATTTGCTCATCGTCGTGCAACCGACACGTGGCTTAGACGTGGGCGCGATTGAGTACATTCACTCTCGTATTGTACAAGAGCGTGATGCTGGAAAAGCGGTATTGCTTGTCTCTCTTGAACTAGATGAAGTGCTTGACTTGTCAGATCGCATTGTCGTGATGTGTAACGGGGAAGTAACCGGAACCGTGAACGCGAAAGACACCAATGAAAACGAATTGGGTCTAATGATGTCTGGGAATATGAGAAGTGAGGGATAAGTATGAAAGATAAATATAAAACGCTGAAGCTCTCGCTGCTAGCAATTGCCTTAGGGATTTTAGTCGGTGCCCTCATTTTGTTGGCAACTGGAAAAAATCCATTGGATTTGTTTATTGCATTGCTTCGTTCTACTACTGGAATTTATTTGAAAAACGGGTCATTCTCTCCACGTTATATTGGGGAATTCTTTGTAACCTCTGCCCCAATCATCTTGACAGGGTTATCGGTAGGCTTTGCATACCGAACCGGAATGTTTAATATTGGAGCAGAAGGACAATTGATGGTCGGTGCGGCCGCGGCGAGTCTTGTCGCGTTAACCCTTCAACTTCCTGCGGGAATCCATGCCTTTGTTGCGGTAGCAGCAGGGATGATTGCGGGTGGTTTATGGGGCGCTGTTCCAGGTTATTTGAAAACGAAATTTCACATTCATGAAGTTGTTGTTTGTATCATGATGAACTACATCGCCTTGTATAGTTCAAACTATATGATGGAATACATCGATGCCGCTGCGGTTGGAACACGCCGTACGGCAGACTTCGCTGCGACTGCGCTATTGAAATCGCCATTCTTGTCAAGCTTGACCGCTGGGTCTCGTTTGAACTGGGGGATTGTGATTGCCATTGCGGCGGTGA
The DNA here is from genome assembly GCA_051655665.1 of Erysipelotrichaceae bacterium. Classification (GTDB taxonomy): domain Bacteria; phylum Bacillota_I; class Bacilli_A; order Erysipelotrichales; family Erysipelotrichaceae; genus JBOFMT01. The sequence goes on from JBOGAI010000084.1 coordinate 7,654, forward strand.
TTGCGTACTGGTTTATCATTGAGAAGACAACCTTTGGATACTCATTGCGTGCAACTGGATTCAATATTGAGGGAGCACGTTATGCAGGGATGAAAGTGCGTCGCAATCAAGTATTGTCGATGTTTATCTCTGGTGCCTTCGCAGGCCTTGCGGGTGCCATCATCTGCTTGGGTATCTTCGGATATGGACGCGTGTTGCCTTCTTTTGAAAACTATGGGTTTGATGGAATCGCCGTTGCCCTAGTAGGATCGGGAAGTGGGATTGGGATCTTGTTGTCTGGATTCTTGTTTGCAATGTTGAAAAATGCACAGCAAACACTGCAAACACTTGGACTTACCAAAGACATCGTACTGATTATTTCCAGTTCCATTATCTTGTTCGTTGCCATGAAAAATGGTTTGAGCGGTATTATGGACTTTATGAATCGCAGTAAAATCATCAAGACACAACCTGTGGAGTCTGATAGTGCAGGAGGTGAAGAGTAATGGATACATCCGCATTGTTGATTTCAATGATTCCTGCAATCTTGTATTACACTGCTCCGATTTGTATTGGAGCCTTGGGTGCCTTGTTCTCTGAGCGCTCAGGCGTTGTAAACATCGCGATTGAAGGGATTATGTTGGTAGGAGCGTGGGCAGCTGCGGTTTCTACGTATTATTTGGAACAAATCAATGGACTGCAATTTGCAGCGCCATGGATTGCCTTATTGATTGCCATCCTAGCGGGAATCGTATTCTCTTGGTTGCATGCCTATGCATCCATCAACTTGAATGCAGACCAAACCGTATCCGGGACGGCGTTAAACATCTTGTCAACGGGACTTACCGTGTTCCTTTGTCAAATCTTGTTTGGCCAAGAACGTTCCATTGGGTGGCGTTATGGTATGCGTAAAGGGATTCCGGTCCTCAATGATTTGCCAATCATCGGGGAATTCATCTCACAAAACTACGCGACCATCTGGATTGCCATTGGACTGGTAATCTTTACCTGGTACTTATTGTATAAAACACCATTTGGGTTGCGCTTGCGCTCTTGTGGTGAATACCCTCAAGCAGCCGCCTCTGTGGGGATCAACGTCAAAGCCATGCGCTATTTTGGCGTCTTGACCTCTGGTGCGCTAGCAGGTCTTGCCGGTGGGGTTATGGTCTTGACTTTGGGTACGGGACAATTTACCGTATTCGTCGTTCATGGATTCGGGTTCATCGCCATCGCGGCGCTGATCTTTGGAAAATGGAATCCATTTGGCGTCTTGGGTGCTTCCTTGTTCTTTGGATTCTCTCAAGTATTGTCTTTGTATGCCAATTCCATTCCGGTATTGAAGTTGCTGCCTGCTGCATTCTACTATATTTTCCCTTATTTGATTACAATCGTTGCATTGATTATCTTCTCTGGGAAATCAAGTGGTCCAAAAGCGGCTGGTGAAATTTACGACACGGGAAAACGCTAATACATCAAAAAGGTATAACAATGGTTATACCTTTTGTTTTATTTGAGTAATTGCGTTAAAAAATGGTAGAATAAGACTACTGCATTATGTAGAAAGGAGAGCGCTAGTGGATTGGGTAGATCCATCCAAGCGCAACAATAGCATGAATGAAGCCAACCGAGTAAAGTACACCTTTATTCAAACAACAAAATTTAAAACCACCACCATTTCGGTACGGTTCTTACAGCCTTTGACGCTTGAAAAAGCTTCCTTGAATGCCTTGCTCTCGCAAAGTTTAGTGGATCGCTGTATCGCGTTTCCCACCAAGCAGGCCATGGCAAATAGTCTTGACGCTTTGTATGGGGCAAGTGTGTCGAGCAGTGTCAACGGCATTGGGCATGGACAAGTTGTGGAAATCAAGTTTAAGTTCATCAATCCTTCCTTTGCGTTTGACGTACCTGCCTTTGAAGAAGGCATCTACGAATTCATAAAACAAATTTTGTTTTATCCTTTGCTAAGCCATGAAATCTTTGAAGAAGCCAAACGCGTCTTGATTTCCAAAATCAAACGCATGGAGGATGACCCGCAAAGCTATGCCGGTCAAAAAGCGTTAAAGATTGCCGGCAAAGATACCAGTCTTGGGATCTCCAATTATGGAGAAATTGAACAGGTAGAGCGTATTGACTGGGAGATGTTTAAGCAAGGATATCAAGAGCTCATCGACACGAGCGTGATCGATGTATTGGTTGTTGGCAATGTACAAGCGTCGTTTCAAACGCAACTGCAAAAACTGCCATTTGAGCAACGCACTTGCGAGGTGGCAACGTGGTATGAGGCCGATTTGCCATCGAATAGTGAAGTGGTGGAGTTGCGCAACATTCCCCAATCGGTCATTCAACTGGTGTATGCAGGTCATACCTCCATTCACAGCGAACACTATTTGACGATGCGCATCATGAACGCACTACTCGGGGTCTTTCCAACGAGCTTATTGTTTCAAGAAGTACGGGAAAAACGTTCGTTGTGTTATTCGATCTATTCGATGTACATTGGATTTGATTCGGTCGTCCAAATTTCTACCGGTGTCGAGGATGCCAATATCGCGCAAACCATTGCGTTGATTCAAGAACAGGTGGAGCGCATCCAAAAAGGGGATTTCAGCGAAGAATTGCTGGATGTGACCAAAAAGATGATGATCAACACTTTCCAAGGCATACATGACGATGCCAATTCCATCTTGCAGATGACCTACCAATCAAAATTGGTCGGCAAACCCTTGTTTGATGAACACACCATCGCAGCCATTCACGCCATTACCAAAGAAGAAGTAGTGGAAGTGGCCAACCGCTTGCAACATTTAGTTACGTATGTACTAACAAAGGATGAAACGTATGGAAAAACACACGAGTGAGAAATATCAAGAAACCTACTACGAGACGACCCTCGACAATGGGTTGCGCGTCGTCTTATTTCATCGTCCCGGCTTCGACAAATCGTTTTTCCTAATGGGAACCCCATTTGGAGCATTTGATTTGCAACAGGTGGATGAAGAGGGAAACGAGTATCATTTCCCAGCGGGCATCGCCCACTTTTTAGAACACAAGATGTTTGAGCATCCAGATGGAGATGTCATGGATCAATTTTCCAATATGGGGGTCAACGTCAACGCATTTACGAGTTATGGGGAAACGTGTTACTATTTTTCAACAACCCAAGCGATCAAGGAACCCCTTGAGCTTTTGCTTGATTTTACTCAAGTCTTGCACATCGACGGGGCAAGCGTTGAAAAAGAGAAAGGCATCATTTGTCAGGAGTTGGCAATGTATCGCCAACAATCGGATTCACGGCTCATCAACGAAACCTTTGGGTGTATGTATCACGAGCATCCGCTGAAATATGACATTGGGGGCGATGATGAGAGTGTCAATGCGACGACGCTTGCGCAGTTGCAAGATTGTTTCGCGCTAAATTATGCCCCTTCCAAAACCATCTTGGTGGGCGTAAGCAGTGAAGAACCGACCACCATCCTGGAATGGATTCAAGCCAACCAAGCGAAAAAAACGTTTCCGCAAACCAAGCGAACACATCGTAAGGTGGTCAACGAACCATTGGCAATGAAAAAAGCGGAGCATGCGTTTCA
>JBOGAI010000085.1:0-8848 GCA_051655665.1 Erysipelotrichaceae bacterium
AGGAATCGAAGCCTCGATTGCTGCCTTGGCAGCAAAAGTCAAAGAAGCGCAAATCTTGATGCTGGCAGGAGGCTTCTCGGGGGGAGATGAGCCGGATGGAAGTGGAAAATTCATTGTTTCGGTGTTGAAAAACCCGCAGATGAAAGTGGCCATTGCGCACATGCGTGCACATGACGGCTTGATTTTGGGAATTTGCAATGGGTTCCAAGCGCTCATCAAATCCGGTTTGTTGCCTTATGGTCAGTTGCAAGGACTGCAGGCGGACGATCCTACTTTATTCCGCAATGACATCAATCGCCACGTTGCCAAGCTGGCGTACACCAAGGTGTATCAAAACCACTGTGTGTTTACCAAAGGCATGGCAAGCCAGTCCACTCATTTGATTCCCTTCTCGCATGGCGAAGGAAAATTTGTAGCCAGCGAAGAACAAGTACAAACGTTGTACGAAAACAAGCAAATCGTGACGCTCTATTGCAACCCGAATGGGGAAAGCGATGGACATGGTCTGGTCAATATCAATGGATCCATGGGGGCAATTGAAGGCATTTGTTCCCCGGATGGACGAATTTTTGGGAAAATGGGACACAGCGAACGCTATGAACCAGGATTATTTAAAAATGTAGAGGGCAATTTGCACCAAGACATTTTCCGTAATGCCATTACATTCTTTACCTGGGAGGACGAAACCAATGAATAATTTACTATACGAAGGAAAAGCCAAAAAAATCTATGCCACAGAGGCACAAGACGAAGTCATCATCTACTACAAAGACGATGCAACCGCGTTCAATGGACTCAAAAAAGGGTCCATTCATGAAAAAGGCATTTTAAATAATAAAACCAGTGCTTTGTTGTATGAATACTTGCACAAGCAAGGCATTCCCACGCACTTCATCGCGCAACTTGATGAGCGCAGCCAACGCTGTGCTCGCGTCAGCATCATTCCATTAGAAGTCATTACACGCAACGTCATCGCCGGTTCCTGTGCGAAACGATTGGCCATTGAGGAAGGAAGCGCGATTGAAGAGCCCATTTATGAACTTTGTTATAAAGATGACGCGCTCAACGATCCGCTCATCAACGACTACCATGCCCTCGCGCTTCACGCATGCACCCGGGAAGAACTTACACAAATCTATGCCTTGACGGCACAAGTCAACGACGCCCTTACCACGCTGTTTGCGAAGGCGGGCATTCGTTTGATTGACTTCAAATTGGAGTTTGGGAAAACCAGCGAGGGGAACATTGTCTTGGCGGATGAAATCAGCTGCGATACATGTCGTTTGTGGGACCAAATGACCGATGAAAAACTTGATAAAGACCGCTTCCGTCGCGACCTTGGCAATGTGGAAGCAGCTTATCAAGAAATTTACCAACGATTAGCAGGGATTTTATCTGTATGAGATTAGAAAGCAGTTATTTCTTATCAGGGAAAGCCCATGAAGAATGCGGCGTGTTTGCCCTTTACAACCATCCGCAGGCAGCCAAATATGGCTTCTATGGGTTGCACGCGTTGCAACATCGTGGTCAAGAAGGAGCCGGCATCGCGACCAGCGATTTTCATAAAATCAAAATCGACAAGGGTCATGGTTTATTGAGCGACTTGTTCGACGAAGCAGCATTGGATGCGCTGGGTGGTTCATGCATGCTCTCTCATGTACGCTATGCGACCAGTGGGGGCAAAGAAATCGAAAACGTGCAACCCATCATGGTGCGCTCTTCGGTGGGGGACTTCGCCTTGGCGCACAATGGCAACATTGTCAATGCCCTCGAATTGCGTCAACAACTGGAAAAGGAAGGCTCCATCTTCCAAGGTTCTAGTGATACCGAAGTAGTGGCACACTTAATCCAACGTGCACAGGGCTCCTTTATGGAAAAAATCAAATGTGCCCTAAACCAACTGGAAGGGGCTTTTGCCATCGTCATCATGACCAAAAACACGATGTATGCGATGCGTGACAAAAACGGACTGCGTCCGTTGTCCATTGCCCGCCTTGATCAAGGGTATTGCATTTCTTCGGAAACGTGTAGCTTTGACATTGTGGGGGCAACGTGGTTCATGGATTTGCAGCCAGGCGAAATCGTTCGCATTGCCCAAGAAGGCATCCTGCACGATTTTTATACTACCCACACCCAAAAACGTTTATGTGCAATGGAGTATATCTACTTTTCTAGACCAGACAGCAATTTGGATGGTTTGAATGTACACAAAGCACGCAAGGCGTGTGGTGCGGCATTGGCGCAAGCCGATACTCGCATCGAAGATGCAATTGTGGTCGGTGTGCCCGATAGTTCCTTGTCAGCGGCGATGGGCTATGCGATGCATTTGAACTTGCCTTATGAAATGGGACTCATTAAAAACCGCTACGTCGCACGAACCTTTATTCAACCGACCCAAGAAATGCGCGACAAAGGGGTGCGCATGAAATTATCCGCAGTCAAAGGTATTGTGGAAAACAAGGAAGTCATCCTGATTGACGATTCCATTGTGCGTGGAACCACGTCCAAACGCATCGTACGGCTATTGAAAGAAGCCGGTGCAAAAGCCGTCCATGTGCGCATTGCATCACCGAAAATTTCGATGCCATGCTTCTATGGGGTGGATACGAGCAGCAAAGAGGAATTGATTGGAGCGTTCGCAAGCGTAGACGAGATCCAGGCGTTCATTGAAGCGGACAGCTTGCAGTTTATGAGTTTAGATTTGTTGAAACAGGCATTAGGTCATGACCAACTGTGCACGTCTTGTTTTGGAACAAGCTATCCAACGCAACTGTACAGTTATGGTGTCAACCTAGAAGGAGAAGAAGATGAGTGAAGCGTATCGCCAAAGTGGCGTAGACATCCATGCAGGCTATGAAAGTGTGGAAAAAATCAAAGGCCATGTGGCTTCGACCAAAATCAAAGGCGCGATGGATTCCATCGGGGCTTTTGGGGGCATGTTTGACTTGCGTGAACACCACGCAGAAGCACCGATTTTGGTGTCAGGGACGGACGGCGTAGGGTCGAAACTCTTGTGTGCCATCGAGTGCGATGTGCATGACACCATCGGAATCGATGCGGTTGCAATGTGCGTCAATGACGTCATCGTGCAAGGTGCGAAACCACTGTTTTTCTTGGACTATTTGGCATTGCACCAAAACCATCCCGACCAAGTTGCCCAAATCGTATCCGGGGTCGCAGCGGGATGTCGTGAAAGTGGGTGCGCACTCATTGGAGGCGAAACGGCCGAGATGAAAGACTTGTATGCAGAGAATCACTACGACATTGCCGGCTTTTGCGTTGGGGCGGTAGCCCCAAGCAAACTCATCACCCAATCCAAAGTCAGCGTGGGCGATGTGGTGATTGGCTTGGCAAGTTCAGGCTTGCATTCCAACGGCTATTCCTTAGTGCGCAAAATCTTGTTTAAAGACCATGATTTGCGCTATGAGGCAATGCTGGGCAACAAAAGCGTGCAAGAGCACGTATTGACCCCGACGCGGATTTACGTAAGAGCAATTTTGGCGCTGTTAGAGCAGGTGAATGTACACGGAATGAGTCACATTACCGGAGGCGGTTTCTATGAAAATTTGGGGCGCATCTTGAATGAAAACCAACAAATCAACATCGATGCCACCACCTTCCCCACTCCTGAAATCTTTACTCACTTGCAAGCCCTTGGCAATCTTGAATCCAAAGAAATGTACAACGTCTTCAATATGGGCATCGGCTTCGCGATCGTCGTCGCCCCACAAGATGTGGAACAAACCATGGCTCTTTTGGCAAAATACGACGAACAGGCTTATGTCATCGGTTCTGTAAATCATGGAGAAGGTGTACACGTCACATGGTAAAAGCAGCCATTTTTGGAAGCGGCAATGGGTCTAATTTTGAAGCAATCATGCAAGCGAATGTGGAAGGTTTAGAAGTAGCATGTGTGATTTGCGATCAAAAAGAAGCCTTCATTCAAACGCGAGGCCACAACTTTGGCTTGCCTGTCCATGTTGTGCTTCGCGAGACCTTTGCAAGCAAAGCCGATTTTGAAGCGGAAATGGTGAAACTTTTGGAGCAATACCAAGTGGAACTCATCTTGCTAGCGGGCTACATGCGCATCTTAAGTCCTGCATTTGTAGCGCGCTATCGCAATCGCATCCTGAATATCCATCCCTCCTTGTTGCCGGCCTATCCTGGCCGCAATGCGCTTGAAAATGCCATTCAGGCAAAGGAAAGTGTAGTGGGGTGCAGCGTACACTATGTGGATGAAGGCATCGACAGTGGAGCCCTTATTGCCCAAAAAACAGTCGTCATTGAACCAAAATGGCAATTAGAACAAGTAAGAGCGGCGGTGCACCGTGCAGAGCACGAACTCTATCCTGCCACCATTCAATCAATCATCAAAGAAATGGAGAACAGACAATGAAGACAGCGTTACTGAGTGTATCCGACAAAACGAATCTTGTCGATTTTGCGAAAGCCTTATTGGAGGCTGATTACCAAATCATTTCCACTGGAGGAACCTTTAAGGTGCTTCAAGAACATGGTTTGCCATGCCGCAGTGTGGAAAGTGTAACCCAGTTCCCCGAAATGATGGACGGTCGTGTCAAAACCTTACATCCCAATATTCATGGGGGACTGTTGGCACGTCGTGACAACGAGGAACACTTGCTGCAGGCCAAGCAACAAGGCATCACCCTGATTGATTTGGTTTGCGTTAACTTGTATCCGTTCAAGAAAACGGTCGAATCGCCGTATGCCAGCCACGAAATCGTCATTGAAAACATCGACATCGGGGGACCGAGCATGTTGCGCTCGGCTGCGAAAAACTACGAATCCGTTTACGTGGTGTGCGATCCACAAGACTATGACCAAGTCATCGCACAAATCAACCAAGAATCGAATGAGAGCAAAGCCTTCCTCCAATACTTAGCGGGGAAAGTCTATGCACATACCGCTGCATACGATGCAACCATTGCTCACTATTTCAACAAAATCAACGATATCGCTCATCCACAAACGTTGACACTCTCATATGAGTTGAAGCAAGCATTGCGCTATGGAGAGAATCCTCACCAAAGTGCAGCATTTTATACTCCAGGGCAAAAAACCTGTAGTTTGGACCAAGCACACGTGCTGCATGGCAAAGCCCTTTCTTACAACAACATCCAAGATGCTTATGCGGCCGTTGCCCTTGTGAAAGAGTTTGACCAACCCGTCTATGTTGCCTTGAAACACACCAATCCATGTGGGATTGGCTGGGATGAAAATCCAACGATTGCCTGGGAAAAAGCCTACGATGCCGATCCGATCTCCATTTTCGGAGGCATTGTTGCGACCAATCAGGTGGTAGACGAAAAGGTGGCAAGCCAAATGAGCCAAATCTTCCTGGAGGTGGTCATTGCCCAAGGCTTTAGTGAGGAGGCTTTGGCCATCTTGACACGCAAGGCGAATATCCGGTTGCTGACCCTTGATTTTCACTTGCCACTCCATGAGGGGTATGAAGTCAAATCTGTCGGATCTGACTTGCTGGTGCAACAAGGCGATGCCCAACAGGCACAGCGGAGTCAACTGCGCTGTGTAAGCGAAACGCAGGCTGAAGAAGCTGACTTGCGCGAATTGATTGTGGCCCAACGCATTGTCAAACACGTCAAATCCAATGCCATTGTTCTTGTGAAAGATGGCCAAAGCGTGGGCATAGGGGCAGGCCAAATGAACCGGGTTGGGGCATTGGCATTGGCACTCAAACAAGCTGGGGCCAAGGCGCACGGGGCATTGCTGGGCTCCGATGCGTTTTTCCCGATGAATGATAGCGTATTGTTGGCGGCAGAGCATGGAATCAAAGCCATCGTGCAACCGGGTGGTTCCATTAAAGACCAAGAATCCATCGACGCTTGCAACCAACATGGCATCGCGATGTATTTTAGTGGCGTACGTCACTTTAAACATTAGGAGTCCGTATGAAAATTCTAATTATAGGTAAAGGGGGACGCGAACACGCGTTGGCGTGCAAAGTTGCGCAAAGTCCCTTGGTTTCGCAAGTATTTGTAGCTCCAGGCAACGCTGGGATGCGTAGTGTGGCAACCCTGGTCAACATCCAAGACACGGATGTGTCCGCCTTGTTGGCCTTTGCCTTGCAAGAAGGCATCGACTTGACGATTCCAGGTTGTGAAGCCGCTTTGGAAGCAGGAATCGTCGATACGTTTGAAGCCAATGGACTGCGCATTTTTGGTCCAACCAAACGCTGTGCCCAAATTGAAACATCCAAGGCGTTTGCGAAAGATTTGATGGACGAATACGGCATCAAAACCGCAGCCTACCATACGTTTGAAGACTATGAACAAGCCTTGCACTATGCGCTGAATCAGCGATTGCCTTTGGTCATCAAAGAAGATGGACTAAAAGCGGGCAAAGGGGTTGTCATTGCATCGACGTGGCAAGAAGTAAAGAAAACCTTGCAAGCGTGTTTTCTAAAACCCAACAAAGTGGTCATCGAACAGTTTTTGGAGGGTTTTGAGTTTTCTTTTATTTGTATGGTGGCCAGAGGCAATGTCGTTGCCTTTAGTACCTCGCAAGACCATAAGCGGGCATATGACTTTGATCAAGGGCCCAATACCGGAGGCATGGGCGTCTATGCACCGGTAGAACGCATTGATGAGTCCATCACGGCCGCGGCGATGGAGGAAATCATGATTCCAACCGTCAATGCCATGGCGGATTTGGGCATGGACTACACCGGGTTTTTGTATGGCGGTTTGATGCTGACAAAAGAAGGCTTATACGTCATTGAATTCAATGCGCGTTTGGGCGACCCGGAAACCCAAGTGTTGCTGCCGGCGCTGGAAAGTGATTTGGTGGAACACCTGTTGGATTTGTTGGCGGGAAACCGACCGAGCTTGCGGTTTCATCCCGGTTATTTTGTGGGCGTCGTGATGGCAAGTACCCATTATCCGGCAAGCAGCACCCTCGATGTACCCATTACGTTTACCCAAGACATTGATTCCTATGTCTTCCACATGGGCACCAAGTGGCAACAAGACACGTATGTGACTGGTGGGGGACGCGTTTTGCTGGTGATGGGAAAAGGAGACACCCTCGAAGAGGCGATTGACCATGCCTATGGGCATGTGAAAACGATTGAGTGCGATGCATTGTTTTATCGTAACGATATCGGTGTCAAGTCTTTGAAAAATAACGTATAATAAAACAAAAGGGGTGAAACGATGTCAATTGATTTAGAAATTGCACAAAAGGTAAAAGGACTGCCCATTCTTGAGGTAGCCCGCAAGGCAAACATTGCCGAAGAAAATATTGAATGTTATGGAACCAACAAAGCCAAGATTGCGTTGGCGCAACAAAATGCAGCCACTCAAAAAGGAAAGCTGATTTTGGTTACGGCCATTTCGCCTACCAAAGCAGGTGAAGGAAAATCGACCACCACCATCGGCTTGAACGACGCGCTATGCGCTTTGGGGAAAAAGTCGATTGTCGCACTGCGTGAACCAAGCTTGGGTCCGGTATTTGGACTCAAAGGAGGCGCGACAGGCGGGGGATATGCGCAGGTCATTCCGATGGAGGACATCAATTTGCACTTCACAGGAGACATGCATGCCATCACCACTGCCAACAACTTGATTGCAGCCGTCTTGGACAATTCCTTGTATCAAGGCAATCCGTTGCAAATTGACAAAGACAATGTAGTGTGGAAGCGCTGTTTGGATATGAACGATCGCACTTTGCGTGACATCACCATCGGACAAGGCAAAGCAACCAATGGAGTGGAACGCGCAGATCATTTTCAAATCAGCGTGGCTTCGGAAGTCATGGCGGTCTTATGTTTGTCCAAAGATGTCCATGACTTGAAAGTGCGTTTGGGCAACATGATTGTGGCCTATAGCCTAGAGCATCAACCAATTTTTGTTAAGGATTTGGACATTGCCGGAGCCTTGACGATGATTTTAAAAGACGCAATCAAACCCAATTTGGTGCAAACCTTGGAAGGCAATCCAGTCTTGATTCATGGAGGACCATTCGCCAATATTGCACATGGTTGCAACTCCATCATTGCCACCACTATGGCCCTAGGACTTGGGGACTATGTGGTAACGGAAGCCGGATTTGGGGCAGACCTTGGTGCGGAAAAGTTTTTCGACATCAAATGCCGTACAGCGGATGTACGACCAGATGCCGTAGTGCTGGTCGCGACCATACGTGCGCTCAAAATGCATGGAGGCGTAGCGTTTGAAGACTTGGCGACTCCAAATGTAGAGGCCATGTTGGCAGGAAGTGTCAATTTGGAACGTCACATTCAAACCCTGAAAAGCTTTGGGGTGCCCTATGTGGTGGCCATCAATGCTTTTCCTACGGATACGAAGGAAGAGCATGCGGCGTTACAAGCGTATTGTGAAGCCCACAACCATCCGATGGCTTTGTCACAAGTGTGGGCAAAGGGGGGGCAAGGTGGACTTGCTTTGGCGAAACAAGTTCTCGCTCTTGTGGACCAACCCAACCAGTTCCACTGGATCTATGAATTGAATGAAACGTTGCCAACCAAAATTGCGAAAATCGCCACGACCTGTTATGGTGCCAAAGCGGTGGAATACAGTGAAGTTGCCCTTGCGAAATTGGCTCAATACGAACGACTTGGCTTTGATGGGTTAGCGGTTTGTATGGCCAAAACACCCGTATCACTGAGCGACGATCCTCGTTTGTTGGGTGCACCGACTGATTTCACCTTGCATGTGCAAGATTTGAGTGTAAGCCATGGTGCAGGCTTTGTGGTCGTTTTGACTGGTAGTGTCATGACAATGCCAGGACTTCCAAAAGTTCCAGCCGCATGCAAAATGGATATGGATGAACAAGGCGTCATCAAAGGATT
>JBOGAI010000086.1:0-3155 GCA_051655665.1 Erysipelotrichaceae bacterium
AGGATCGACCATCGAGAACTCATCCACAATTAACACATCATACTCAAGCGGGTCGTTGGCATTTTTTCCAAACGTGTTGGTTTCCAGGTTCCATTTCAACATACTATGCAAGGTTGAACTCTCGACATCACAAACCTCAGCCAGTCGTTTGGCCGCCCGCCCCGTCGGTGCGGCTAACCCGATTTTATAGTGGCTTCCAATGCGTTTTAAAGTGTCGATGATTCCTTTGACAATGGTTGTTTTACCAGTACCAGGGCCACCACTCAAAATCATAAAATCTTCCGCAAAAAATTGCAAAATGGCCTCTTTTTGTACGCTGTCATAGTGAATGTGATTGGTTTGTTCAACCGACGCAAGACACGCTTCTACTTCTCCCAAATCAAAATCGGGCATTCCTACGTAAGGAAATTCGGCTAAGTAGCGTGCAATGTAGCGTTCCGCCTCCCATTGCTCACTCAAATAGAAATCATCATGGTCTTCAATCAAATAACCATCGCGAAGTAATTGTTGTACATACTGCAGATACACCTCTTGGGGTAAATGGCTACGATGCCAAAGCGTTTGTTCAACAAAAGACCGTTCAAAGTAAGTATGTCCACTTTGAAAACACGCATCCGAAAACAATGCATACACCATCGCATACAAACGAAACGGATGATCCTCTTGAAAATGCAGTTTTTGACCAATCTTGTCAGCGGTTGCAAACCCAATCCCACTGACTTCTGGGACCATGCGATAAGGATTTTCTTTGATAAGCGGGATCGTATTGGTTGGATAATTCATTTTGATGATCGTACAAATACGCCAATTCAGTCCCAAAGACGTTAAAAAAGCTTGAGTATCATCCAGTTCATCCTTTTGCAAACCCTCCATGATGGCAAGACGTTTTTTTTCATTTAAAAAAGGTAGTTCTTCAAGCAAAGCTGGATTCTCACGCAAACGGTGAACGGCATCCTCGCCTAGCGCCTCGACCATCATCATGGCCGTTTTCTTTCCAATCCCTTTAAAGTTTTCACTTGAGAAATATGTAACCAGGTAGCCACTCAAGTCTTCGATCAAGACTTCCGCGCTTTCCACCTGAAACTGGATGCCATAGCGCTCATGCTGCACTACTTTGCCACTAAAGCGATAGGAAACATCCTTCTTAAGGTGCGCAATACTACCTGTCATCGTGATTTCATCCTCGTCGATTGAAGTGAAAGAACGATTATTGTCATCTAAAGCGACCACTGCGACACCGTAGTTGTTGACACTGTTCGCGAAAATCAATTGTTTGACTTTCCCACTTAACGTTGTGGTTGTCATACTCGTCCCCCTTCCTTACAAAATCAAGAGTAGTACCGCAAATAAGTTGTTTACAAAATGCAATGCATAGGCAGCCCAAAAATTGGACGTATCCTCATAGGCCTTACACATCAAGAACCCAAGAGCTGCATACACCAAAACATAGAGCCCTTCGCTCCAATGCATCGAAGCACTAAAACTGGTATGAATCAGCCCAAACAACAAAGCAGAGAGCAACGCAGCTGGGAAAAAAGACCATTTGGTTCGTACAGTTTGAAAGATTACACCACGAAACACAATTTCCTCCACCATGGGGGCAAAGACGAGCGTAACAAAAAGCATTAGCGCCGGCATCTTCGCAAACTGTTCGGAGATCATGGCCTGATTTTGTGAGCTTGAGGTTTGTGTAAGCCAAGCAATGAACGAAGAAAAAACAAAACTTACGACAAACATTGCGGTCGCAAGCTGAAGGATCTTCTTCAAAAGGTTCTTACGATTTTGAAGAAAGGCCTGAAAATCGGAAACCAACGGATTCCAAAACAAATAGAGCGTCGACCCCAGCACCCCTATATATGCAATCCATTGAAACGAAGTGGGCACTGCGCTAAGTTTTGGATTTATAGATAAAGCGATACTCATGAGTATCGCTGGGTAGAACAAATAGTATCCTAAAAAGTAGTTCGCAGCAATTAAAAACGCATTGCGTCGATTACGCAGGTGTTTTTCCATCTAGATAAGAGGCAATGACATCCGAGAAAGGGACGCCGTTGCGATAAATTTCATCAATCACGCCACCTCCTAAACAAATGTCACCTTTATAGAAGACTGCTTCTTGGCCACAGGTCACCGCTGCGATCGGCTTTTTAAAAGTCACCATGGCTGTTGTTGCGTCAAGCATTGTAATACTTACTTCATTATCGGGCTGACGATATCTAAATTTCGCTGTCAAAGCAACGTCTTTCGCATCCACGTTCAAATCCGAAATGAGGTTCATGCCACTTACCAAACAAGCGTCGCTATTCAACCAGTCACTGTACTGTTCGCTTACGACATACAATACATTGTGGGTAACGTCCTTGTGCACGACAAACCAACGTCCATGATCCCCACCAATTCCTAAACCTTTGCGCTGGCCAATGGTATAGTAGAGCACACCCGTGTGTTTTCCAACCACCTCTTTGGTTATCAAATCAACGATTTTGCCTTCTTTCGATGGCAGATAGTTTTTCAAAAAATCGCGGAAATTACGCTCTCCAATGAAACAAATGCCCGTTGAATCCTTCTTCTTCGCGACAATCAAATCCAATTGCTCAGCCAAGGCACGCACCTTTGGCTTTTCAAGTGGACCAATCGGAAAAAGGGTCTTCGAAATGGCTTCTTGAGAAACTTGCGCCAAAAAATATGTTTGATCTTTGTTGCCATCCATTCCGCGCAACAGTTTGGATCCATCATCCCCATGTTCTACGCGTGCGTAGTGTCCGGTTGCTACATAATCGAAACCATTTTGCATTGCATATTGCAAGAAGGCATCGAATTTGATGTATTTGTTGCATAAAATATCAGGATTTGGTGTGCGTCCTTTTTCATATTCCACTAAAAAAGACTTAAACACGTAATCCCAATACTCTTTGATATAATCAATGCGCAACAAGGGTAGACCAAGTTTATCTGCGACTGCTTGGGCATCCGCATAGTCTTGTTCTTGTGGGCAAATGTCATCTTGAATGGTCGGATTGCCCAAGATGTCATTGTTCGCAAAAGCATCCCAATTGCGCATGAAAGCACAGGTCACATCATACCCCTGTTCTACCAATATATGTGCTGCTACAGCGGAGTCTACTCCGCCACTTAATCCTAATAATACTTTCTTT
>JBOGAI010000087.1:0-1793 GCA_051655665.1 Erysipelotrichaceae bacterium
ACGAAGCGATTGCCCGACATTTCCAAATAGTAGACCGCATACTTCGAGAAGCCCGAAGTGACGGCATTGTAGCCCATGAACCACAAAAAGATTGCCAAAAGCATGATGTACAAGGAACGTTTGGGAATCATGAGTTCCATTTTCACCTCGCTACTCCCACTAAACGTACCTTCTTTGACGTTTGTCAACACCACGGCCGACCCTAGCAGCAGTAACAAGGCAATGCTGAGAAACAGGGAAGTGTAGTTGTGTCCTTGCGGCAAATTGGATTGTACCACCCACAAAGCCGCCAAGGTTCCGATACTTCCCAAAAAATTGAGGATTGCGTTGGCATTGGAGCGCTGTTTTTCAGGAACATGGTCAGGCATCAGGGCAATCAAGGGGGTCCGATACAACATGAGCGACGCAACGGCCAATCCCAACAGCACTAAAAACAAGACAACCGATTCATAGTAAATGGTTAAGGGCAACCACACCAGCCAAAAGACGGCCAACAACGTGCCCACCAATATAAAGGGTCTGCGCTTTTGTAATCGGTCCGACCATACCCCCACCAAAGGCAATAGAAGGAGGGCAAAGACATTGTCAAAGGACATCACCATACCCGATAGCGTATCGGGCAATTGAAAGACATCTTTTAAAATCAAGGGAATCGTCAAATCATACATTTGCCAGAACAAAGAAATGGTCAAAAAGCCAAACCCAATCCAGATGACTTTGCGAATGTTCATAAAAGGGTCCTCCTAGTGTTTGGCTTGTTCCGGAATGAATCCTTCAAAAATAATGAGCGCCTTGGATTTGGCCACTTGGTTGTATTCGCTCTGGGTTTTGATGGTCCAATGGACCATGGGCACCTTGGCGAAGCGTGCAATGAGGGGCGCAATCCAGTGGCGTTTGTGCACCTGATATGCCACAAAGTCAGGTTGGGTCCACACGTTGGTCAGCAAGTGCGTAATGGCAAACGCTTGAGGTCGACTCAAGGAGGAGCTCACTTTCATGAAATCTGAGAGTTGACCCCGAATCCAGTTGGGACGGTGTTCCTTGAACCAGTGGACACTATGCGGATTGAAACTTTCCACACAAAACGCTCCGTGATAATTATCCAGTAATCGCGCTGTCGCCTCACTTGCTTGTGTGGAGGTAGCGTATTGTTTGATTTCCACAATCAATGGCACCTTCCCATCGACTAGTTCGAGGACTTGCGAAAAGGTCGGAATACGGACCTCACTGCCATACAACCCATAGCCTTGCAATGCTTGGTACGTGCAATCCGCAATGTTGCGATCGATTCCACAGCAACGCTTCAGGTCCTGATCATGAATGACAACCAGCTCATCTTGGCAAAGCTGCACGTCCAATTCAATGCCATAGCCCGCTTCCACCGCTTTTTGGATGGCAAGCAAGCTGTTTTCCATTACCGTTTGATTTCCATCATGCAAACCCCGATGCGCATAGTCATAGTCATACCAATTCGCATCCAATCGGCTTTTGCGGACCGGAACAATGCACAGCACCACACTGCCCCACAGCAACAATAGCAGCACAGCCAAAAGCCATAGCCACCAAAGATTGACATAAAGTGCCACTAACGCAACAAACAAAGGCAATAGCCACACAAGAATACGACTCATTGACGGTCCTCATCCGGGATGGTGGCGACATCTCCGTGTTTGACAAAGAAGAAACATACGATGGCCAACAACACGCAAAGAGTAGCATACGGAAACAAGGTATAATAGCCGACATACTCCAACAACGCCCCACTTAGTATTGGAGTCACAATTTGTGCCGCC
>JBOGAI010000088.1:0-7776 GCA_051655665.1 Erysipelotrichaceae bacterium
GACGTTTCCTGTTTAGTTTTCAAAGAACTACCACGCTTTTCAGCGCTCGTATATAATACCAATTCCTCAACCTAGTGTCAACCTTTTTTCTTCCTTTTTTTCATTTCTTTTAAAAGTGTCTCATCCATGGCGCAAAAACAAAAAAAACGTCTTTCGACGTTTTATAAGATAACTTGGTGGAGCGTAACGGGATCGAACCGTTGACCCCCTGCGTGCAAGGCAGGTGCTCTCCCAGCTGAGCTAACACCCCACTAATTATTTACATTTCGATGGTGGGCCTGAATGGACTCGAACCAACGACCTCACCCTTATCAGGGGTGCGCTCTAACCACCTGAGCTACAGGCCCGTATCACCGAATGCCTATTCATAATACACAATATTTTCTCATTGGTCAACCCTTTTTTAAAACTTTTTAAAATTGCTTTCCACTCTCCTCACAAAACAGTGAAAAGTGTCGCCTTCGTTTGCTTCCCAAAAGCAAACAGGGAGTGCAAACAACGCAATCATCCTCTTGGTAATACGATAGCGTTGACATAGCGAAACCACATACTTGCATCATGCACGGCCCGCTTGAACCCAAGCATCTTTACCAACAAGAGCACAACACCCTTTAAAAAAAGCTTTGTGGAATGCCACTTCGATTCCATACTCAACGGATCAACCGTTTTATCTTTACACAAGTCCCTTCTAATCGGATCGGATTGCAAAAAGATATTTTGAAACCTGCATCTTCACCCTCCTTTTTTTGCTTATCGCGCGCATTCCATATATTGCACACTGCAGCTTTCCAATCAGTTTTAAAAAAAAGCGCAAGACATTCTTGCGCTTGTTATATCTATTCTTATTTTTTAAACCATTTGTCCACAAGGGTTTGAAGTGCCCCGGATTCTTTCATAATCGCCAGTTGTTCATTAAATGCTTCTGTCAATTCACTGCCTTTTGGAAACGCGAGGGCATTGCCACTGGATTGACTTGTAGCACTTTCCAATTTAAAAGCAGCCAATTCTGGATTCAAAGCAATAAACTGATCTGCAACGGCTTTTTCCACGACCACAAAATCGATACGTCCTACTTTAATTTCTTGCACGATTTGTTGCAACGAACTACGAGGGTCGGTTTGTAGATTCAAGCTGCTTTGGATTTCCAATACCGCTGCCTCTTGAATGGTTCCAATTTGATAGCCCGCAATCAACCCTTTCAAGTCCGCGTCTTTGCTATACCCTTTTTCCGCCGCGTATAAGACATAGTTCGATGTTTCTTCGTCCGCTTCATAATACGAAATCGAGAAATCCACGCTTTCCGCCCGTTTTGGGTCTGGCGTAATCCCTGCAATGGCCAAGTCCCCCTGACCGGAAACCAGCGCGCCAATCAAACCATCAAAGTCCATATCAGTCCAAGCGATGGTATACCCCAACTCTTTGGCAATGGCTTCTGCCAATTCGATATCAAAACCGGTTAGCTTTCCGTTCTCATCCACGATTTCGTAAGGATCATAACCACTCGAAGTCAATGCTTTCAATACTTTGGTTTCACTTCCCCCGTTTGAACATCCCGCTACCAAAAACAAACTCATCGCAATTGCTACTATTTTTTTCATATTTCGTTCCTCCTAGAGCATTTTCTCAATAAACCGTTGGGCACGCTCACTGCTAGGTGCCATAAAAAATTGTTTGGCTGGGGTGCATTCTACGATTTCGCCCCCATCCATATAGATGATATAGTCCGCGACCTCTTTCGCGAAATTCATTTCATGGGTGACAATCACCATCGTCATGCCCGTATGATTGAGTCCTTTCAAGACTTTCAAGACTTCGGTTGTCATTTCGGGATCAAGTGCACTGGTCGGCTCATCAAACAGCAAGGTTTCCGGTTCCATCGCCAAGGCACGGGCAATGGCAACCCGTTGTTTTTCTCCACCGGATAAATTATGCGGATACGCTTGTTCCCGATGCTCCATGCCCACTTGTCGAAGCAATGCTTGCGCTTTGGCTTTGGCTTGTTCCTCATTCAATTTTTTCACCTTTTTCAAGGCATACGTGATATTATCCAGGACACGCATGTGTTCAAACAAGTTGAAATTTTGAAACACCATCCCTACTTTGGCACGATATGCATTGAGGTTTTTGCTTTGTTCGTTGATTTCTTCCCCATTGTACAAAATGGTTCCACTCGTTGGCACTTCCAACAAATTCAAACATCGGATGAACGTGGATTTCCCACCACCGCTGCTCCCGATGATGGCATAGGTTTTCCCTTGTTCAAAGGTAAAATCAATGCCTTTCAGTACATGAATGTCTGGTCCATAGTTTTTGACCAATTGTTCGACTTTAATCATACTTCAACTTCGCCTCCAACTTCTTCCCTGCAAAGCTCAACAATTTATTTAGTAGATAATACGCGATTCCCACCACCAACAAGGGCTCAAAGAAGCGATACGTAGACCCAGATACAATCGTATAGCGACGCATCATGTCCATAATCCCAATCGAAGATACGACTGAGGTTTCTTTGGTCAAGGTAATGAACTCATTGACCAGTGCCGGCAAGACGTTGCGCACGGCTTGCGGTATGATGATGTCTTTCAAAATGTCTTTGTTGCTGACCCCTAGTGCTTTGGCTGCCTCGATTTGACCGGGATTCACCTGCTCAATTCCCGAACGAATGATTTCCGCCAAATATGCCCCCGAGTTCAAAGAGAACACAATGATTGCCGAAGTGAAGGGTGTTGTGATGACACCACTTAGCTGCGGAATGGCAAAATGCACGAAGAACAACTGAAAGAACACCGGGGTTCCTCGAAAAATGTCGATGTACCCATACACCATCTTTGACAAAAGACCCTTTTTGCGGTTGAGTAGCGCAGACACCATCCCAATGATGCTCCCCATCAATGCAGCAAACAACGATAAGCCAATTGTGTATTGCAAACCCTCTAAGATCCAGGGGATTCGATTTGCAATTGCACCAAAATCCAAATTCATACAATTCCCTCCTATGGTTCGTCATGGAGCATATAAAAAGGCGTCCATGAACAATATTGTTCAAGGACGCCTGAAAAGTCGCGGTACCACCTTGTTTCCAAACTTTACTAAAGTTTGGCCCTCATGCTTTTAACGCAAGCTACACGGATTTGACTCCTACAAACATTCGCCAAACCTACTCCCAAGCACGTTCCATCCATGGTTCCTTACCGCTTTCCACCAACCGCGGCTCTCTATCAAGTACTACATCGTGATGTACTCCTCTTGTTCACTGTATTGACATTATTATACCCCTTGTCTCAAAAAAAGCAATATCCTTTTCAGTAAATTTTTTAAATAATTTTCATAGATTTCAGTAAAGGCTTCCATATACGCATTTTTGTGCCCTTTTCAAGCGAATTGTGCTACTATTATGCCAGGAGGATGACCTATGAAACTTTTAGTAATCAGTGACCTGCATGGCTCACTCACCTATTTGCAACGTGCACTCGAAGCCTTTGAGCGCGAACAGTGTACCCATTTGTTGCTCTTGGGAGATTTGTTAAACCACGGTCCTCGCAATCCACTGCCACTGGGCTACAATCCTAGCGAAGTCGCCAACGTACTTAACGGCTACGCCGATCGCATCGTGGCCATCCGCGGCAATTGTGACAGCGAAGTGGACCAAATGCTTTTTACCTTTCCCATGCTGTCCGATTCCACCCAATTCTTCTTGGGAGAGCGTCGCGTGTTTGCAACGCATGGACATCTGTTTTCCCCTGAAAAGCGCCCTCCAATGAGCGCAGGGGACATCTTTATCAGTGGGCACATCCATTTGATTATCGGGGAAAGCCAAGACCACGTGCACATCTTAAATCCTGGCAGCATATCGTTGCCGAAAAACGACTTGCCACATACGTATGCGACCTTAGACGCACAAGCATTTTGTGTCTTTGACGACACGCATCAATTGATTTCCACGTATCCTTTCTAAAAAAGACAGCCGCGCTGTCTTTTTTTTTAGAGCACTTCAACGCATACAATTTGCGTAAAGTCGATGGTAATCGTTCCGATTTGAAGCAATCGATGGTATTGATCGATTTTGCGCAACGCACCTTTGGCCATATAATAAGCGCCATTTTTATAATATTGAATGCAAAGGGAGGCACCACTTTGGATGGCTTCTACAATGGCACGCTCATTGGCTTCCACTTGATCTTGGGCCAAGTGCGGTTTGTTTTGATACTGCTTGGCTTGTTCCATCTCTTGCAAGGCGGATTCTTGGTCAAAAACCGCTGCAAAGGGTTGCCATTTCACCATCCCCCTCATTGACTATGCCCTCCAATCAACTGACTGCGACGTAATCCCGTTGCATGCGGCAGCAACGAAATGGCGCGACACACTGTGTTCTTTCCGTATTTGAAGCGAATGGCATCCATGGTTTTGCCAATCGTTTCTTCTTGTACCCGCGCTTCAAAAAGCGAAAGCTGAAAAACTTCATCTCCACTCAACTTGCTTAGGGCAATGTGTACCCTGCGGATTAAACTGCCATCGTAAAAAAGTTCAAACAACGCAAGACAAGCGTCGTAGATTTCCTTGCCGCTGTTGGTCGGCGAAGGAAGACGCATTTGGTGGGAAAAGCCCCCTTGGTCATTGGTATAGACGATGCCCAAATGCACACAAGCACTCAAGGCATGTTGTTTGCGCAATCGCATGACCAGCTCTTCCACCTGTTCACGTAAGATGGTTTTGATTTCCACTCCATCGTAATCACGCATGAGCATTTGCCCACAACTAAGCCCCTTGCTTTGGGATTCATACTGTTCCTGAATGCGGCTTTCATCAATGCCATGGGCATGTTCGTGTAGTTGTGCCCCCATGACGCCAAACTTTTGGACAAGCACCTCTTTGGGATAGTTCGCCAAGTCTTTGACACTTTCAATATGCAAGGCATTAAGACGGCGTTCCATGTTGATGCCGATTCCCCACATTTTGGAAAGCGGCTTGATGGCCCACAACTTGGTTTCAACATCTTCCTTATTCCACCAGGCAATGGAGTCGGCTGCTTTTTTCGATTCAATGTCAAGCGCTACTTTAGCCAACAATAAATTCGGTCCAATGCCACATGTCGCATACAAGCCCGTATCCTCATGAATGCGCTCCATGATGGTTTGGGCGAGCTGCTTGGCATTTTTTTGATAATAGTGCAAATAACTGGTGACATCAAGAAACGCCTCGTCAACGGAATACACATGCAAATCTTCGCTGGACACAAATTCCAAATAAAGGTGCATGACGCGTTTGGCCATTTGCACATAGTAACCCATGTTGGCCTGCACTTTCAACAAATCAGGATCATCAGGCAATTCGTACACCCGACTGACATTTTTATTATAGATTTTTTTCAAGCCAGGCGATGCCGCCAACACAATGCTTCCCTTTTGCTCCAACATTCCCACAACAGCCAATTTGGTCGTAAAGGGATCCAATCCGCGCTTGATGCATTCACAGGTTGCATAAAAGCTTTTTAAGTCAATGCATAAAATCGTACGTTCCATGAGTCCACCTCCGTTTCGTCTTCAGTATAGCAACGAATCCGACATCATGAATGTTGGAAAGTACGTTCACATCAAATCGTATGATGCTCCCAAATTCCCAAGTCCGGATACAAAAAAAGCGGTATTTAAACCGCAGGTTCTTGGAGTAATACCGCACGAACCGGTGACGCTTCCGCCTTTTGAATCCGTAGTGGAAAAGCATACAATTGGTACGTCCCAACAGGCACCTTTGCCAAGTTGATGCCTTCCAAAATCACTTTCCCTGCCCCCAACAAAAGAGCATGGGTGGGATGACCTTCTTGGGCGCGTTCGATGCCGAGCGCATCAATGCCAACCCCCTTCAAAGGCAGGGCAGCCAGTACACTCGCCAACGCTTTTCCCACATAAGGAAAATCAAACAGGAAGGTGGAGGCGTGCGAGCTTGCCGTGTGAAAGAGCACATAGTCCACTTGATCCCACCCGTCCATGGCAAAGTGTTCGGGTCGCAGTTCGCCCACCACGCTCGTGGCATCCACAACCAAAGCGCGGCCATAAAAGCGCTCCAATGGGATCTCATCAATGCTTGCGCCATCACGCAGCATATGCAGTGGCGCATCGACGTGCGAGCCTGTATGCATGTTGAAATCAATGCGGGAATCATAGTGTTGACTCGTCGAATAATCGGCCACAATAGTACGCACCATCGCCTTTTCGGGATTGTTTTTATACACCACCATGGTTTCGTGAATCATTGGGGATAAATCATAAAGCATAACGTTCTCCTTTAGCGCACTACATTCATGAACACAACCAACGCCACAAGCAGGACACCTAATCCAAAAGAAATGCGTTGGTCACGCAACATGGAAGCGTGCTGGCTTTTTTTATGAATGAGCATCCACGCATTTGTGGGTGGCTCTTTGCGAAAGGTCCCCACCAAGGAGGTGACCTCAAGCAGCTGGGTTTCCATGGCAACTCGGTAGGTAGGATAATAGAGCATCTTCCCTTTGTTTTGGGATACCCCCTCTACCTTTACAAGCCTTGCTTCTATCCGTCGGTAGCGTGTGGGGGCAACCACGAAGCGCCCTTGCATCAAAAGGGCGCTTGCCACAACAAGGGTAATCAAATCGGCGACCAA
Source organism: Erysipelotrichaceae bacterium (assembly GCA_051655665.1). Lineage (GTDB taxonomy): Bacteria > Bacillota_I > Bacilli_A > Erysipelotrichales > Erysipelotrichaceae > JBOFMT01. The sequence continues at coordinate 6,637 of JBOGAI010000088.1, forward strand.
CAAGACAAGCTCTGACATACGCCAATGCCTCTTCTAGCCTACTCGTCCTGCGCGTACCATACCCCCGCTTGTTGGCGGGCATGGGTCAGCGTCTTGAGGATCGAGTACGTCAATGCCGCACAGACCAGCGGTTCTGCACTGCCGATGTACGCTTTTTCAAAGGCTTGCAACTGATATACGAAAGGAGTAATGGTATTTTCGTAAAGCACTTGCTTGTCAAGTGCAGGCTTGTGCAACGTGATGTTGCGCAACGTTGAGATTTGCTCTACGGTAATGACGCCTTGTTCTCCACAAAATTCAGAAACCATTTGGGTATCGTTGATTTTGGAAACCAAAATCACCACTTCAAACCCCGCGTATTGCAGCAATACGGTGCTCGCCCCATCCACTCCACTTTCAAGCAAGGTGCTGTGGGCAATCAAACTTTGCGGTTCGCCAAACAGGGCAACCGCAAGACCTAGCGCATAGATCCCCAAATCCATAAGGGCCCCGTTGGCCAATTCTTTGCGAAAGGTCGTCGGGTTTTCCCCACGTAAATAGGCTTCATAACGTGAGGACACTTTACTGAAGTTGAGTACTACTTTGCGCAGCGGCCCAATTTCTACTAGCGCGTTGCGCAACAATGAGAAGCCCGGAAGATACAAAGGCATCAATCCATCATGCACCAACACTTGCTTTTTTGCTGCTAGCGCCAACAACTTGGCTGCTTGCTGTTCATTCACGCAAAACGGCTTTTCCAAAAAGACGGCAATGCCGTGTTCAATGAAGTAGCGAGCCAACTCGTAGTGTAGTGCATTGGGTACAGCCAAATACACTCCATCCAGTCGTTCTTCCACCAAGTCTTGGTAGTCGGCAAGTGCTAAGGGGATTGCGTATTTGGAGGCAAAGCGCTTGGCATTTTCAAAATTACGACTGCAGACAGCCACAACCTGAATTGTAGGGCACTGCGCAACGCCCTCCATAAAAGCATCACTGACAAAATTCGTTCCAACCATTCCTAAACGCATCACGTACTATCGATATGTGAGGGACACATACTTTTCCTTTCTAATCGGTATTCTCTTTTCATCATACACTATTTCGAACTGAAAAACCGCTTGAAACACATAAGATGTGAAATGTTTGCCTAAAAGGCATCTG
>JBOGAI010000089.1:0-9377 GCA_051655665.1 Erysipelotrichaceae bacterium
TGGTAGAGCCTTTGCACTCCAATGAAGAACGATTTCTTGCCCCTTCTTCTTAGCATTAAAAGTTGACTAGATGGTTTCTTGCCCCTTTTTTACCACTACAAACAATAACGCATAAATGGGAATGGCCAGCAACAATATCAAGCTAAAATCACGCAATGCCGCGTACGTCGCGCCATTCAACCCTTTGATGAGAAGATGACTTGACACATAGCTCAGTGGAGCCAGACTACATTTCCACAAGAGCTGGTTCATTTTTTCATTTTTCCGAAATAGCAGCCAAGCAGAACCTAGGCATACAAAGCTTACCATAGCCACAGCAAAATAGTAGCGTAAAACCAACCGAGGTAGCGTTACAACTCCACCTCCAGCATTGGGATTTGCACCATACAATACTTGGTCTACATCTTCTCCATTGGATACATAGTAAAGGGTACTAACCCTTTCTCCATCTGGATTTACTAGTATGGTTTGTTCTTTGGTGTTGTGCGTAAGTTTATTCCACACCGTGGTATACAAACTTAGATCATAAACATGATCTGCTCTTTGGTCGATTTCATATTCTCCTTCAAAATGCAATACAATCAAACCCATTTTTTCTTGAATCAAGATTTGATCTTTCATCTGGTCATAAGACAAATAAATCGGAGCACTTAGATACACAAAGGTCAATATAACCACAATGCAAGATATCAAGGCAGCAAATACGCCCGTCTTAATGCGATTGCCTTTGATTTTGTTACGTAAGGCTTTCATCCCTTCAATCTCATGTGCATTGCTATTGTATACCGGAGGTTCCTCCTTGAGGATCCTCCATTCTTGTCTGCACGTTTCGCATTGTTCAAGATGGTCCGCAACAAATTGGGTTGTCTGTTCATGCAATACCCCTTCTACATACAAGGGCAATACATCTGAAACGATGCTACAATTTTGTTTGTTCATTGTCTTCCTCCTTCATTTTGATTTGAATTTGTTTTTTTGCTCGATGATATGTGACACAAGCCCAATTTTCACTTTTTCCAAAGAGTTGGGCGATTTGCTTGTAGCTTAAGTCCGCGAAAATACGCCACATAAATACTTCCTTGTAAGGTTCCCCCAACGTGTGAATCCATTTTTCTATTTGTTTTAGTTGGTTTGCCTGCGTAAGTTGTTCCATCACCGGAATAGTGGCATCGGCAACTTGATCCCACTGATGGGATTCCATCGAAGTGAGTTTTTGGTTTTTTCTAAGATTGTCATAGTATCGATGTTTCGCAATTTGACAAAGCCATACTCTCAGATCACATTCTCCTTTGAAACGATGAATATTGTTCATCGCCTTAAAGAAGGTATCACTGGTGATTTCTTCGGCAATGGACTCATTTCCTGAGAGTTTTAAGGCATAGCGGTATACATCCGCAAAATATAATAAATAGATTTCTTCAAACTCCATCGGATTTCCCCGCTTCTCTTATAGGACTCGCAAAACTGTAAAATCTTACAAAGAAAATAAAAAAAGAGTAAGGCTGCTCGTTTGGAAAGGACGCCCCATAGATTTTAGCTTACCACATCGCACTGCTCGTTCTTAAAAAAACGTTCTAGTTCCTCGATACCGAGGAGGTGGCATGACAAGATATGCGCAACGCTTTGATTTCTTGCTCCTCCACTCACATGCGTCCCCATCCAAAACAAGTAACTAAAAAAAACAAGTGGTTTCATACGAAACCACTTGCGGTTCACCCTCAAAGCGGGGTTTGTGATTGTCGAAAACAGAGCATTCCTTTACACTTTTTCTTTCATGTATGCAAAACACGCTGCTGCTTTTAAGGGTTTACTAAACAAATATCCTTGATATAACCCATTTCCCATTTCATCCAAGACGGCTTTTTGTTCATTGGTTTCCACAAACTCACTAATGATCGTAATTCCCGTTGAATCACAAAGATTATAGACTGAGCTTACAATACTTTTCGACTCTTCATTTTTATCGATATCTTTGATGAGACTGCCATCTATTTTGATGCTGTCAATCGTGTATTTTTTTATATACAACAATGGATTATATCCAACACCAAAATCGTCGATTGCCAATTTTACACCAAACGTCGTCAGTGCAATCAATTGGCTTTTGCTAATCAAATCTTCCCCTATCGCAAAGCTCTCTGTGATTTCAATCTTAATAGAATTAGGGTTAACATTACTACTTCGAATGATTTCTTCAATATAAGCAGCAAAGTCATTATCGGTTAGCTGTTTGGTTGAGACATTGATGGACATGGTAATGGTTTGATCCAATGCATCATTCCATTTCGCAAGTTGTTCGATTGCTTCCTTTGCAATCCATTTCCCCAATGGATAAATCAACCCTACTTCTTCCGCAATTAGAATAATGATCGTAGGGGGGATGTTTCCAAACTCTTCATAGTTCCATCTTAATAGCGCTTCAACACCGACCACTTTCCCATCCTTATTCACCTGAGGTTGGTATTCTAAATACAGCTCTCCATTATTTTTTCTTTTCCCTGTTAGAAGATCTTTTAATTCCTCTCCCAAGAAAATACTGATTTCCCCCATACTGTCGATTCCACTCGATAAGTCTAACGTTTCCAACTTTCCAGCTAAAACCGTATTTTTGAGTTTCTCATACGCTCCCAATCGCTCTTTCTTGCTCATATTATCGGATATTTTAACAAATGGAAGGTAGATGAGCACACCAACAATGATATTGGTAACTTGCAACAACAGACCTGAAAATCCGCCGGTTAATTTAAATGCATTAAACAATACCGGATAGGTCCAACTCATATCTGTATTCACAATGCTGACGATCCCCAACTCGAATGCAACCTGAGCGATTCCATACTGTACAATCGGGGTTAACGTTAATGGGATTACGAAAATGGGATTAAACAAGATTGGAAGTCCATACGTGATGATTTCATTAATATTAAAAAAACTTGGAATGATTGAAATGATTGAGATTTTCTTACTATACTTGTTCGAACTATATGCGATTACGGCAATAATCAAACAGATGGTACTTCCCGCTCCTCCCATGTTTGTAAATGTATCGACATACAAACGATTGAAGGAATGATCATGAATGATCAAATCGCCACCATGACCCCCAACCATCCACAAAGCATTTTTTATGAAGATATATTTAATATCGTTGAGAAAACTGTTGGAACCATGAATGGTTATGGTTCCAATCCCATCAAACTCACTTAAGTATACGGCATCAATCAGCATGGCAACAAAGATGGTAATCCCTATTGTTAGGATTAATGGTGCGATAGCCAAAATGGACTGCCTGACCGATCGTTCATAACTATTAATCAAGTTTTTTCTATGGTCGAGCATATAATAGTAAATTTTAATGTATACTTCACTGAATAATATACTAACGACAATGGCCAACAGGGTCCAGTTTGCTGCTATGATTACACTACTCCCCGTATTGGAAACACTATCTAATGTAAAGATACTCGTAAAGGTAATCGCAGATGCCAAGCCGACAAAGCCGACGATACTTGAGCTTACCCCATTCCCCATATATTTGATATCTTGCTTTTGGTGCACCCGAATATTCGCCAATTCATAACAAATCGAGATGATGATTAGAGCTTTTGATAGCATAAAGAGCGCATTGTAGATCTCGTTGAACATTCCTTTCCACTGATCGCCAATCACTGCTGCCATAAAGTTCATAAAAGTCGCATCATTTATATTTAGCACGATGATAAAAATACAGTTGATCAAAATAATGGGCTGTACTTTCAAAAGTCCACGACGTATGGATTTGATGTATATACTATTATATATTGAATAAAAAATTGTACTCATGGTGCACCTCTTAAATGTTTCATCTTGTGTTGGCATCGTTTCTACTAGAAATCGGATTAGGTTGGAAATGATGGCATTGCATAGCTCTTTTAATTATACGATAATTCCTCTACATGTAGTCGATAATCAACAAAAAAATACGTTTTTTCGACATTTTTACTCAAAATTCGTTTCTTATATACTGTTTTTATGAACGAGCACCGTCATGCCCTTTATTTTGAGTAGATTCCCTTCAATGCTGCGCAACCCATTACTCCCCTTCCATCTGACTTGCAACGCTGTTTGACGATTTGTTGTTTTGTGGTTGTTGAAAGTCTAAAAACACACGCACTGATGAGCCTCTTTGAACGTCATGCAATGCGTGTGTCTTTTTGTTTTCACATGCGCGTTCGCTGATGCGATGCGTACATGTTCTATGAGGAGTGCCACAGGTAATGAAATGCGCGAACGGAGTGCAGTTTTGAGGTGTGATTTCGTTCAAATGAACCTCCCCCTCTTTGGACGAATCCTTTGGTGAACACAATGGCCATCTATGCTACCAAAGATGCAACAGAAAGCCTATGGCAATGGCAATCATGAGTGTAATCGCCCCTGAGCCGAATGCAAGCAGCACCTTTTGATAGGGTCTTTTTGCTTTCTCACGCTCTTTTTCGAGTTCATCGAGTGAAGCCCCTTCCAAAAACGCAACAATCTCACGATACGAATGAATGTCAAAACGCGTTTTCTTTTTTTCTACCAAAATTGCCACATAGAGGGTTCCCCCTGCTAGTACCACCCAAATGAGTATTCCCACGATGTCAAAGAAATGGATCAATGGGATGGGCGATACCATGACTCCCCCCAATAGTAGGGAATACAGTAAGCTTAATTTTTCAAACTGGATTCTGTCTTCTTTTAGAATTGCTTGTTTCATGATTTCCACGTCTCCTTTGAGTAGCTGATCGATTGAGGTATGGAAGACTTCACTTAGAAGGACGATACTATTCAAATCTGGATAACTTTTTCCGTTTTCCCAGCTGGAAATGGTTTGTCTTGATACGTATACCCGTTGTGCCAATTCCTCTTGTGACATTGCTCGCTGCGTTCTATAGTTCCGTAATTGCTTTCCTAGTTGCATCTTCTTTCCTCCAATCTACTATCACTCTACCCAAAGAGCACGGTGCCGTCTATCAAAGTGGCTTTACATCGCGCCTTTTTCCTGTCAAATGTCTTTGACATCCTCCGTTATGAGGAAGCTATTGGTTTTATTCCAATAAAAAATGGTTTCCTATTGTTTTTTTTGCCTACTGTTTCGTTTGCTGCGCAACATAATGCTTTGCGGCATACCGGAATTCTTCAAGCAGCTTTTCAATCGCTTTTTTGCTGATTTTGGTCTTGGGTGCATGGGAATCGAAAGCGTGATAGCATTTTTCATACACATCCATCCTTACCGGTACTCTAGCCTTTTTTAGCTGTTCCACATACTGAACCGTCTCATCATAGAACGGTTCGATGTCTCCGACAAAGGTATAGGTCGGTGGCAATGCACGAAAATCGCTTTCGCGCGCTGGGGCTGCATATTTGGATACCGCATCGCTTCCAAACGCATCCCCAAGATAGAGCTTCCAAGCGATTGCATTGCTTCGTTCGTTCCAAACAGGCGCATTGTTGTTGATCATGGAGTGGGTTTGCATCCGGTCGTCTAACATTGGGTATAGTGGCATTTGAAAGGCCACTTTGACTTCCCCTTTGTCGCGAGCATATAGGGTTAGCGACGCCGTCAGTCCCCCTCCCGCACTATTGCCCCCAACAAAAAGTTGATCGGGGTTGATGCCAAGTTCTTTCGCATGCTCCTTCATCCACACCAAGGCCTCATACGCATCTTCCAACGCTGCTGGATACGGTGCCTCTACCGATAGCCGATAATCGGGTGCAACAATGACACAGTTTTCGGTGTTGATAAAGTGTTCGTAATACATCAAATCCGTTTCTGGAAGTCCAAGCGCATAACCGCCTCCATGCAACCACAAAAAGCCGATGGCATTTTCTTGGTTTTGTTTCGCACGATAAAGGCAAAGCCGCAACTCATTGCCAAGTCTTGTTGTGATTGTCATTTCTTCGCAGTCAATGTGCTTTGAAGTCGCTCCTTTTGCCAATGCACGCCCCTGTATGGAAGCTTTTCGCATGCTTTGTTCATCTTTGAAATGGACAAAGCGATACTTCAACCCCATCACTCGCAACTCTTTGTCAATCATCCTCATTGTAACGTTCATAGTGTCCCCTTCATGATTTTGCACCCCTTGCACCATACCGCAATCCGATTCACGAATCGATTAATATGGTGCCATTAATTTCTTTATACTTCATATCCTCACCATTTACAATATCACAAGCCAAATCCATCGCTTTATTTGCTGATTTCCCTCCTGCATTCACCGAAATCAAGCTCTCTTCAACACGAAAAAACGCTTCAGGATTTTCCCTTTCAAAGTAATCGAAACGCGCAAAAAAAAGGTGATTTCCTGTGAAACCACCCAATCTTTGGTTTTTATGCATTGTCAATCGCTGTGAGGTTGCAACGATCCTGCGCGTGCGATGGTTTGAGCAAAGCTTGTGGCTTGTTGCAAATCGTGCCCATTCGGATGTCTCCACGACACAATGAAAAACGCCCCTTTCACAACCAGCTCCTCGACGACTTCAATGCCCTTTTCCTCAAGCAAGTGACGTAGTGCATCTTGATGCTGTGTACCCGATGCACAGCTGGTGATGATGGCAACGCGCTTTAACTGCGGTGCCTTCATCTCATTAATATAGGTTAGCAGGGCTGGCAGGCTTGTTCCACCATAAATGCCGCTGACAATGAACAACAATTCAACCTTCGTTACGTCGGGTTGCTCCTTGATGTTAGCTACCCTGACGTGTAAGGCATCCCCCACAGCATCCGCAATCTTTTTGGAGTGTTTGGTTTTGGTTGCATAAATGATGGCAATGTTTTCCATATGGAATCCTCTCATTTTCTAATGCATTTCGAACAGCAATCACGGAGTAGACACTATAAGTATGCTTTCTCCTCGAACAGTTCACAACACAACACGCTTCCCTTGTACTCGTTCGGCTCACTCACGGGTTTTATGGCCATCAACTTTTGAGACCTTCAAATATGTTGTCCAATTGTCTAACTTTACGCCATCCTAGAAGCCCCTATGCTCTCCTATGGCAATACCCGCTTAGTCTACCGTGCGTAAAATCAGCGTCTAGTTGCTTAATTCTACCACGATGATTTCGGGTCTATTATGGATGCGAAAAGGAATAATGCTATTTCCAATCCCACGGCTCACAACCATACTTGTGTTGTGTTTGGTATAAATTCCAGAATCATATTTCGGAAACAATCCTTGATTTGGCGCAATGAGTCCTCCAACAAAGGGTAATCTGAATTGGCCACCATGAGCATGTCCCGAAAATACAAGATCTACATCATGTAAAACATAGGTATCAAACAACTCTGGTCTATGGGACAGTAAAATGGTATAAGAAGACGGCTCACTCTTCAACTCATTGAGTCGAGCATTGATGATTGAAGTGTCATCGCCAAACAAATAATCGGTGGAAAAACTAGGATCACTAAGCCCAAGCAGCGTGATCCGCTCATTCTCTTTTTCCAATATAAGCGCCTCATCTTGCATAACGGTAACCCCGACTTTTTTAAGACCCTCGATCAATTCCGGATATTCTGCGATTCTTGCCTCATGATTGCCTGTGACATAATAGCATGGTGCTATTTGGACTGCCTTTGCAGCAAATGCAATACTGACCTCAATATTGGGATGATAGGAATCGACCAAATCGCCAGTCATTACGATCATGTCAGGATTCGCTTCTTTCATTTTCGCAATCAGCTTTTCATTGTCCTTCCCCATTTCCACATTGTGAAAATCTGATATTTGGACGATCCGGTAGCCCACAAAATTTTCTGGCACCCGCTCGCTTGGTATCGTCAGCTCATTCGTGATAAGGGCGCTATTTCCCCAAAAAAGCCATGTTGCGATGATCGCGACGGAGAGTCCCACAACGGATGCGATACTTATCTTCTTTTTATTAAGTCTCATTGTGTTCTCCTGTTCATTCCCCTCGAATTATGTTCATTATGTGTAGAGGTGATGCTGAAACACTTCTATTCTACCGTAAATTCAGTCCATTCTACCTTACAGTATTGCATGACCGAATTCGACTTTTCCATACCAATTTTTTCATAAAATGGAATAGCATCTTTATTTGCAACCAAGTACACAGCAATGTCGCATTCGCCACCTGCTTTCTCATGTGCAAGCTTTACAAGCTGTTTCCCAATTCCACTTCGTTCATACTCTCGATCTACACCCAAATCCGTAATATAAAGCCAATACGCATAATCAGTTAACCCAAATAATACTCCCACAATGATCCCATTTTCATTTTTGGCAACAAGACTGATGGATACCGTTTTTACAAGTTTTGATATTCTTTCATCAAATCGCTCTTTCGGATACTGTGAACCCAAAGCTGTTCTTTTTAAGAAATCGATATATTCGCTTGCGGAAATGCGTTCTTCTTGAATTACAATATTCGAATTTTCCATAAAAACCGATGTTACTCCCCTTTATTTGATTTTGGTCTATCTATCTTAAATCACTACATATTGTTTACGCTTCAACTCTTCGCAATAAAACCACACTCTCTACATGATTAGAGTTAACACTACGTATGTAAATTGCTTTTTTTTTGTTTTTTCGCTGCCCGTACGTGGGAACATTTCTACATCTCATTATACTCATAACCCTTGTTTTGCTGCTGCATAGCGTTCTTTGTCTAAGCGGAATGTCAATGCATCATAAATGCTTCCACGCACATGACGAATGCCTTCTTTTCTGCAACATTCTACAAATCCAAGCTTTTCAGCGAGTGTGATCATCCGAACATTTCCAGACCAGGTCTGAGTGTATATTTCGTGTTCACCATGCTCGATCAAGTAATCAATCAAAAGGCAAAGCGCATGAAAAGCGAACCGCTTTCCTCTTTGGGTTGTTTCGGGAATATTGATACCAATTGCACACTTCGATCCAACAGACGAAAATGTATAATTATCGTCAATGCGATAAGAATTGCACCAACCAATATAGTCATTGTTTGTTGTACATATTTGAAAACCGCAGCGTGTCTCAGTGTCGAGCATGGACTTATATTTATCAACCCAACCCTTCATCGTATCTATATATTTTACTAACTCTATTTGCTTTTGCTCATCTGTAAGCAGCTCATATTCCCACGGTGCATCCCAACATTGCCACTCTGTTTCTTTTGTCTCCCATAAAATACGCTTTTCAATATCACTTTCGATAAAATCACGTAGTATAACTTTACTGTCCTTTATTGATACCATACCCTTCCCTCTTGTATTATAAAAATAATCTTTAGTTACAATCAGACGATCAACTCAACCTTAATGACAGCCTTTCTGTTTTTTTACAATCAATTCACTAAAAAACCTAGTAAAATTAGGAGTTACCTCGTGTAAGTAATACCACACTCTCCACATG
>JBOGAI010000090.1:0-11569 GCA_051655665.1 Erysipelotrichaceae bacterium
GACTGGTAGTGTCATGACGATGCCAGGACTTCCAAAAGTTCCAGCCGCGTGCAAAATGGATATGGATGAACAAGGCGTCATCAAAGGATTATTCTAGGAGCAAAACTGCTCCTTTTTTTTGTGCTTCCATAAAAAAAGACAGCTTACGCTGTCAGTACTTTTTGATAGAGTTTCGCATATTCTTTGGCACTCTTGTCGAAGCTGAAATCCAGTTTCTTTAGGTTGCGTACCATTTTGTTCCAACGCTCTGGGTTGTCGTAATAGGTGTCAACTGCACGCTTGAAATGGAAGACAAAATCGTTGCCATCAAAATGTTGGAAGGTGAAGCCATAGCCTTGTTTGGTGAAATCGTTGTAGTCCAAGACCGTGTCTTGCAAACCACCGGTTTTGCGGGCGAACACCAAGGCTTGGTAGCGCATCGAAATCATTTGGGAAATCCCGCATGGTTCAAACAGGGATGGCATCAAAAACAAGTCGATTCCTGCATAGATTTGGTGTGCAAACGCTTCGTTGTAGCCGCGATAAAAGTAGAAACGTCGCGGATAGCGATATTGCAAATCGTAGAGGGCTTGTTCCATCCACTGTTCGCCACTTCCTAGCACGACAAGTTGAATGTCTTGATTCATCAAATCTTGGATGCGTTCAATCAAAAGGCTTACGCCTTTTTGGTGTGAGAGACGGGTCACCATTCCGACCAACAAGGTTGATTTGTCTTGGCGGAAGTGGCACGTTTTTTGCAGCGCCAGCTTGTGGGCCAGTTTGTCTTTGCTGCTCACAAGTGGAGCGGACAAGCATTTGTCGTTGGCTGGATCCCATTCGACGGTGTCAATGCCATTGAGGATGCCGGTCAATTTGTTTTCGTATGATTTCAAAATCCATTGCATGTTTTCTCCATACGTATCACTTAGGATTTCGTATGCATAGGTTTTGGATACGGTCGTAATGTAGTCCGCATCCACAATGCCCGCTTTCAAAAAGGAGATGCCATCGTGAAAGCGTAGTAGGTTCCCAAAATACAACTGATCGGACAAGCCAAAGCAATCAAGCAACACATTGGCCGGGAAATTGCCTTGGAAGGCCAAATTGTGGATGGTTAAAACGGTTTTGATTTTTGACAATACGTTGTGGGTGGCGTATCGGTTTTTCAACAATGTCGGAATCATGGCGGTTTGCCAATCGTTGACGTGGATGATTTCCGGCACAAAGGAAAGGTGGGGAATCATTTCCAAAATGGCGACTTGGAAGAAGGCAAAGCGTTCGCCATCGTCGCCATAGCCGTAAAACCCGTCCCGTTCAAAGTAGGGTTGATGTTCGATGAGGTAATAGGTAACCCCGTCCACCTTGGTGGAATATACCGTTGCAACGTTTTCAAAGATGCCGTGTTTGAATGTGAAGGTCGGCCCTTTTTTGAGTTTGGAACGGTCGTTTTGGGCATTTTTAAGATACATGGGCACGACGACACCGACTTCATGACCCAAAGCGGCTAACGCTTTGGGAAGGGCGCTGGTGACATCGGCGAGGCCGCCGGTTTTGGAAAACGGCAGCGCTTCAGAGGTTGCGAATAGAATTTTGGTCATGGCTTATACCTCGTCGTATTTCTTTATGTAGACAATGGAATCACGTTTGCCTTCTACAATGCGGTCCATGTGTACGTGCGCGCTTTTGTCGAGAACGGCAAACGCAACTTTTGCTCCCTTTTCAATGGTTACGTTTGCTGTAACCACCGCGTTTTCCACAATGGCCCCTTCACAGACGTGAACCCCACGACCGATTACGGAATTGCGAACGGTTCCTTCAATTTTGGAGCCATTGGCCACACAGCTGTTTACGACATGGGCGTTTTTCCCATAGCGCGTTGGCGGAGAATCGTTGGTTTGGGTATAGACGTGTTGGTTGGTTTGCACCATTTTGCCAATCACATCCATGTCATTGAAGGCCATTTGGGATTTGTAGTAGGAATCCAAGTCATGGATGTATGCAACCGGACCATCTACTTCATAGCCCACCACTGTTTTCTCAGCCAAAAGCGATTGGATGACGTTGTAGAACCAATAGATTGAACTTTGTTTGCTTCCTTGTTCTACCAAGTGTTCAAACAAGTCTTTCGATAAGACATATGTATCCAAGAAAACATTGAATGCTTCCATTTCGGCATGATTGTGGGTGAACGCAACCACACGGTTGCCCTCAAGCGCAAGTCCGCGCGTATTCAAGAACCGCCCTTGGGCCTTGGTATGATTGGAATACAACACGCTCACATCCGCATTGCTTGCGATGTGGGCATCCACCACTGCTTGAAAATCCACGCGATACACAGCGTGAGAGGGGGCAAGCACTACATAGTCGGCATTGATGGTATCAATGTAGCGCATGTTTTTCAGATACGCTTGAAGATCGTTGTTGTAAAGGGAGTTGTGTCCTTCGACCTCGGCACTCAACAAATGGATTTTCCCCGATTTGGAGTTGATGTTGTATTGTTGGGGACCAGAGATGTGTTCAATCAAAGAGCGCGGCTTGTCGCGAAAATAAACTTGGATTTGATCGATGCGAGAGATCGAAAAATTGGTCAAGACAAAGTCAATTAAGCGGTAACGACCCATGTAGGAGACCACACTGAGTGGGCGGTAGTCACACATCCCCTCAATTTGCATATCGGGTTCATCCATTGCTACAATTCCCATGATTTTATGCATGATTTTTCTCCTCCTTCGCAATCAAAATGACACTGTCTTCTTCACAGTGGTAATTGGGTTTGCTTAACTGCTGGTTTTCGTCTACGATGGCTTTGCAAACGGTGACGTTTTCTTCGATGACCACATTGGGGAAGAGCACGCTGTCTTTGACAGACGCCCCTTTTTTGATATGTACGCCATAGAACAAGACAGAATTTTCCACACTGCCCTCAATGAGGCAACCTTGGTTGACCAACGAGTTTTGTACAGAACCGGTTGTGCTTACATAGTGTGGGGGTGAAATGGTATCCTCGGTGTAAATCTTCCAGTAATCATCTGCCAAATCAAAGTTGATGTCTTCGCGCAACAAATCCATATTGGCTTCCCATAAAGAATCTATGGTCCCAACATCTTTCCAATAGCCTTTGTATTCATAGGCCATTAAATTCAATCCTGCATCCAACATCGCCGGAATGATGTTTTTCCCAAAGTCCTTTGAACTTTTTGGATCCAAGTGATCCTTTTTTAGCCACTCGATCATGGTTGCGGTATTAAAGATGTAAATCCCCATACTTGCTTTGGTGGATTTAGGGTTTGCTGGTTTTTCTTCAAACTCTACGATGCGATTGTGTGCGTCACAGTTCATGATTCCAAAGCGTGTAGCTTCTTCCAGTGAGACATCCAAAACCGCAATCGTCAAATCGGCTTTATTTTTGATGTGTTCTTTCAACATCCGTTCGTAATTCATTTTGTAAATATGGTCCCCGGATAAAATCAAGGTATAAGGGAGGTCTACCCCCTCGATAAAATCAATGTTTTGGTAAATCGCGTCTGCGGTTCCACGATAAAAATCCAGCCCTTCGCTTTTTTCTCGTGGCGGTAAAACGTAGATTCCACTATCAATTCCATCAAGCCCCCAACGAGCACCACTGGAAATGTATGAATTCAACAAAATCGATTCGTATTGAGTCAATACCCCTACGCGATTGATTCCTGAATTCGCACAGTTGGACAATGGAAAATCGATGATTCGATATTTCCCTCCATAATAAACGGCGGGTTTGGCAATTCGTAGTGTCAGATCCTCTAAACGAGTTCCGCGTCCCCCTGCCAAGACCATTGCTAGCATTTCATTTGCTCCCATTTTTTGACCTCCTTTTCCCCACGTTTAGAAAGTACGTGCATTATCTAAAATATACCAAATTTTCACACTATAATCCACAAAAATCCCTTGATATTAAAAGAAAACGGAATGTGTTACAATTGTAATCGGTTACTTTTCGTGTCTATATATGTAACGTAGAAGTAAGATGTGAAAATGTGGAGGTGCAACGTGTATGTTACGCAAAATAGGATTGTCATTGTTATCTCTGGTGGTATTGATTTTGGTTGTGGGAACGTTGCTCATTGACGCGCTGACGTACAAAGCGAGCGAGCGAGCGTTGCAAGCGATGCAAGACCAGCCGCTGTATGAATACAACATGCATACAACGTATGCTCATTTTGATGTAAAGAATGAGCAAGGAGCCATTCTTTTTTATCCAGGTGGATTGGTGGAAAGTGCTGCCTACAGTGCCCTTTGTGCCCAACTTGCCACACGTTTGCAATACGATGTGTACCTCGTGGATTTTTTCTGGAATTTGGGCGTGTTTGGAATCAGTAATGCGCAAAACATCCTTGACCATCACCAAGCCGATCACTGGGTCATGATGGGCCATTCCTTGGGTGGGGTGATGGGGTATGAATATGCGCACACGCACGACGAAATTGAAGCCATGGTCTTCTTGGCGTCCTATCCCAACCAGAAAATGCGGGGACTGCCTGTTTTGGCCTTGCAAGGCAGCAACGATACCGTCTTAAAGCTAGAGGCACAGTCGCTGCAAAACTTTAGCCCAATGAGCCAGTTTGAAATGATTCAAGGAGGCAACCATGCTGGCTTTGGGGACTATGGACCTCAAAGTGGGGATGGAGTGCTTGCACGCAACGACCAACAAAAAGTTACCGTCGAAGCGGTGGAAGCCTTCTTGAGGGAATGGAAGTTGCTAGACTAAATAAGCGCCCCGCGAGCAAGCAACTTGGCTTGCAAAGTGGTGCGCTTGCACTATAATGTGGATACCATAGGAGGATGCTAGATGAGAACCACGCTTTGGTTGTATGGAATTGCGTTTGTCGTCTTTTTGATATTGGATATGCTTTGGTTGGCGCTTATTGCCAAAGGCTTTTACCAAGCGCAGTTGGGGCATTTGATGACGCCTAGTGTGAACTGGGCAGCCGCTTTGGTCTTTTATGTGTTGTATATTGCGGGGGTGGTCTTCTTTGTCATTGAACCTGCCTTTGTGAAACAAGACTGGATGCAAGCGTTGGGCTATGGAGCCTTCTTTGGTTTGCTGTGCTATGCCACCTACGATTTGTCCAACTTGGCAACCCTGAAACAGTGGCCACTGCTTGTGACTGTGGTGGATTTGGTTTGGGGAACCAGTGTAACGGCTGCGGTGGCGACAATCACCTACTTTATAGCAAATAGTCTTAAAATTATGTGAAAAAGGGTTACACCGCCACACTTCTCGCGTATAATGATGGAGAAAGTGAGGGATGTGCATGCCTGAGAAAGCAGCCAGTGGGTTACTGTTTTTAGTGGCCATCATTTGGGGAAGCGGATTTGTCGCGATGAAGCAAGTGCTAGAGCTTGGACTACAACCGTTTGCCATCTTATTTTTTCGATTTTTCATAGCGTCCTTGATCATGGGACTTGTCTTAAAAGCACAAAAGGTACGAATCCATCGACATGAATGGAAAGCGGGTGCCATCATCGGGGTGTTGCTGTTTCTAGCCTTTGCCTTTCAAACGGTAGGCTTACAGTTCACCAGTGTTGCCAACAATGCGTTTATTACGGGAGCCAATGTGGTGATGGTTCCCTTATTGCTGTTTTTGTTTACCAAACAACCCCCTAAAAAAGAACGTTTGGTGGCATCGGTGCTTTGTTTTTTGGGAATTGCGTTGCTTAGTTTTGAAGGAGAAGCAACCTTGCGCATCGGGGATTTCTTAACCTTAATTTGTGCCTTGTTTTTTGCTTTGCAAATCATTGCGGTACAGCATTTCCATCAACAAAGCGATCGTGTTTTGCCATTGGTGTTTACTCAAACCTTTGTGGCTTGTGCCTTCTCTTTTGTCGGGATGGTTTTCGAAGGGGTACCTGCATCGCTGAGTGCAAGCGGATGGGGCGGAATCTTGTATTTGGCATTGTTTTCCACCACGCTTTGCTTCTTTTTGCAGAATGTGGGACAAAAGTATACCGATGCAAGCAAAGCGGCTTTGATTTTGGCGAGCGAATCGTTGTTTGGTGCCTTCTTTGGGTGGTTGATTTATCAAAATGCCATAACAATCCAATGGTTAATGGGTTGTGGATTCATGATGGTTGCGATTTTTGTAAGTGAACGCAAGAAAGGAGAGGAAGAAGAATGAAATTTCTCAAATATTTCTTAGTTGCACTGCTTTCCCTATTGCTAGGGGCGGGTGGGATGTATGCCTACTATGCAACACGCAATGGTGACGATCCAGGACAAGAACAATGTGATGAAGAAAAATTGGATACCATGAATGCCATCGGGGAAGTATATTTTCAAAAAGTGGGCATCACGGAAAACGACTCCACTCAGCTGCATAATTTGCTGATTACGTATGGAGTCAATCGTCGTGACAAAGTGGAATATGACAGCAATACCGGAGGCAACAATATGTATGCCATCCTGTATGGCAAAACCGATGTAACCGATGTAGCCGTTTATAACATCGATCCAGACAAAGCGATGGCTTTGGAATTCGAATGGGAACGCTACATTGAACAAAATGAACCCGAAACCAGCTTGGGTACGATTTCCGATGACCAAGTACTCGTTTTGCGCGTACTGGAAACGGAAAGTATACCTGTGAGCCTGATTACATTTGCCATTGGCAATCAAAAATATTATTGGATCATCCAATACGATGGCAAAGGAGACAAAAAAATCATTGAGGACATTCATGAGCTTTCATAAAATAAAGCAATTGATGCCGCATAATCCACCCCGATTAACCATGCTGATCAATACAACGCAGAAAGTGTACTCATAGGAATACACTTTCTTTGTATGTAAGGTGGAAAAAACGGCGATGCCCCCATCCTGTTGGTCTGCGCTAACGGGATGGGGGGGGCATTGCTGCTTTGAAATGGAAAGCATTCAAGGGTTTGAAGCCTCACATTGACGAGGTAATAGGTCACACAGTACAATGGAGTGAGAACCACACGGAATCGAGGATATTTATGAAAAAAATGAGCGGAATATTGGTGTACAACGCCTCACTGACGAGTGCGAAATTTACTCAACTACACGAAGTGTATGTGCAAAGTGCAGCCTCTTTGGGCATTGCGCTTTCATTGTGTTCCAATGTGGAGTTGATGCAGGTCATAGAACAGGGGAAGTGCAACATCGCATTGCCTCCTGTTGACTTTGTTTTATTTCTAGACAAGGATTTGCTGTTGGCCAAACTGTTGGAAGCCCAAGGGTTGCGCTTGTTTAACCGTGCACGCGTCATCGAATTGTGTGACGACAAGCGTCTCACGTACGCAACGCTCGCCAACCAAGGCTTGCCCCTGATCGACACGGTATTTGCGCCCCTCTTGTTTGGCTCGTGCGATCTTTCTGCCTTCAACAGGGCACTGGTTGCGCGTTTTGGGTTTCCGCTTGTACTCAAGGCAGCCTTTGGGTCGTTTGGACAACAGGTGCATTTGGTGGAAAATGAAACCATGTTGAAAGAGTTGCAAGCGCACTACCAAACCATTCCGCATTTGTATCAACGCTTCATTGCATCCAGTATGGGGGTGGATGTGCGCATTCAAATGGTCAAGGAGGAGGTCGTGGTGGCGGTAAAACGAACCAATGCGAGTGATTTTCGTGCCAACGTTACCAATGGGGGCACCATGGAAGCGTATGATCCTCCTGCTGCCTTTTGTGAGGTGGCCAAGCGCATTGCACGCATCTTGGACAGCGATTTTATCGGTGTGGATTTGCTGCTAGATGAAGCCGGCCAACCGTTGGTGTGCGAGGTCAATTCCAATGCACACATCGTCAATATACTCCACACAACCCACATCAATGTTGCTTCCGCCATTTTCAAACACATCGAGAGGGAGTTGAAAGATGCATAAGGGCTGGCTGGTGTATACCAAAGAAGATTACACACTCAACAAATGGTTTGCCGACCACTTTGTCAGGGTTGCGAATCAAATGGGTGTGAAGTTGCAATTGCAGTTGGTGGAGCATCCAAGTGATTTTGAGTTGAAAGATGTCACTTTTGTCGTGAATCGTTCCCGCTTTGTGGACATTGCTCAAAAGTGTGAGGCGATGGGGATTGTGGTGTTCAATCATGCCCAAGCCACACGTCTTGGCAACGACAAAGTACTTATGAGCCAAACCTTTGCGAAGGCCGGATTGCCCGTGATTCCCTGGCTGGAAAATGAACCATGGCCAAGCTATCCCTTTATTTTGAAAGATCCCAAGGGGCATGGGGGGAAACAGGTTTATTGGATTGACAACGCCATGGACTACGCCCGACATGCGCAACAACGCCACATGGTGCAACCTGTGATTGCGCCAACCATTGGGGATTTGCGTGTAGTGGTATGTGGAGAGCGGATTTTGGCCTCTTTTTTACGCAGCAATCCAACCGACTTTCGGCACAATGCCAAACAAGGGGCTACTGTTCAGTGGTGGCCGTGCAGCCCTGCTATTTTGGAGGTGGTGAACGCGGTGCAGCAACAGGTGCACTTTGATTTGGGGGGCATCGATTTTCTATTGATGGAAGATGGCACGTTCTACATCAATGAAATTGAAGATGTGGTCGGCGTTCGCTCGGTTTATGCTTTGAGTGAGGTCGATGTTGTGGTAGAATATGTAAGACACATTATGGAACGATTGGGGGGGCATCATGAACTATGAACATGTGAAAGCCGTGTTTTTTGATATGGATGGAACCCTAACCGATTCCTATACCTTCAATGAACATTTGAATCGTGACCACTTCAATCGTTTTCAGCTTTGGTTTATCAAAAAACTACAAAATCAAAACATTTCACATATGGACGACGTCATGCGCATCATGGACGAACATTTGGTGTTGCGGCTTTGCAAACCGGTGTTGTTGCACTCACTGGAGAAAAAAGTAACCTTGTTTTATGGACAGGTGGAACTCAAACCCGGGGCCAAACAATTTTTGGAATACTTGAAAACCCAAGACATCAAATTGGCTCTGTGCACAAACAACCAGAGGAAAATGGCGCAAATTGCGCTGCGCAAGCACGGCATTGAGGACTATTTTTCACTCATCATCAGTGGAGACGATGTAACCCATCCCAAGCCACACCCCGAAATGTACCAAAAAGCCTTGGATTATTTTGGAATCAGCGCCCACGAAGCCCTCGTGTTTGAAGACATGCTAAGTGGTGTTCAAGCGGCTCGCTCCCTCAATATCCCTGTGATTGCCATCAATGAACCGCACTATGCTTCCCAAGCGAGTGCCATCAAAGAGCAAGTGGTCATGATGATGGATGATTTTACACAACCACAATTATATGAAAATTAGCGCGCAGTCGCTTTTTTTGTATGTGAAAATACATTGGTCGCTGTCGATTCGTTGACTTGCACACTCACACGTGTTATATTTATCGGGTTATGTGGCGGGCCCTCTTCGAGCAAAGAGGTCTCGAGGATAAAGAAAGTAGGTCAACAATGACAAAGTTTAATGAATTAGGACTCAGCAATGAAATCATTCGTGCTGTAGACGAATTGGGGTATGAAGGTGCAACGGAAATCCAAGCACAAGCCATCCCCGTTATTTTAGAAGGACGCGATGTATTAGGGCGTTCACACACCGGGACAGGGAAAACAGCAGCCTTCGGTATTCCAACAATTGAAAAAATTGATGTAGACAATCGCAATACGCAAGCACTTATTATTTGTCCAACTCGTGAGTTGGTTACTCAAGTAGCGACGGAATTGCGCAAGTTCTCAAAATATAAAGAAGGCGTAAAAATTGTTCCAATTTATGGGGGACAAGACATCGATCGCCAAATCCAAATGTTGAAACGTGGAGCAGGTATCGTAGTCGGAACGCCTGGAAGAATTATGGACCACTTGCGTCGTAAGACGTTGAAGCTTCAAAATACCAATATGGTTATTTTGGATGAAGCCGATGAAATGTTGAACATGGGATTCAAAGAAGACATTGAAGAAATCATGAAATCCATGCCAAACGAAGATTACCAAATGATTTTGTTCTCGGCAACAATGCCAGCGGCAATCTTGAAAATCTGTGATGAATTCCAAGAAGATCCAGCAAACATCCAAATCAAATCGGCACAACGTACGATTGATACCGTTGAACAAGTGTACTATGAAACCATGCGTGGAAAGAAAACAAATGCATTGCGCATCTTGTTGCACCACTATGGACCAGAAAGAACGATGATTTTCTGTAATACCAAAAAAATGGTAGACGAATTGAGTGATGAACTCAACTTGTTAGACATCAAAGCCATCGGCTTGCACGGCGATATGAAGCAACAAAACCGTAACCGTGTCATGGAACAATTCCGTTCTGGAAATTTCCCAATTTTGATCGCGACGGACGTTGCGGCACGTGGAATTGACGTTGACAACATCGAATTGGTTGTCAACTACGACATTCCACAAGACAACGAATATTACATCCACCGTATCGGACGTACAGGACGTGCGGGACGCAAAGGGATTGCGGTTACCCTAGTAAGTGGACGCAAACAACGCATGTGGATGAAAGACATTGCTCGTTATACCAAAACCGCAATCAAAGAACAACCACTTCCAAGCAGTGAAGAATTGTTGGCAAAATCACGCAATGCGTTCATCGATCAAGTCAAAGGACTTTCAATGGACAGTGTAAACCCTGAAAGTACTGAAATCGTTGCAGAATTGATGGCAGAAGGAATTGCGGTCGAAAACATTTTGTCTGCCTTGATTTCCTTGACATACAAACCTGAAATCATCGATGCAGGAGTGGTAATCGAAGAAGAACGTCAAAGCAAACGTCGTGCTGAATTTGAAGCAAAACGCTTGAAACTAAGCATCGGACGCAACCGCGACTTGAGCCCTGCTCATGTGGTAGCTGCTATTGCGGAAGCAACTTCTCTTCCTGGAAGCATCATCGGGAAAATCGAATTGCGTTCAACCTTCACTTTGGTTGACATCGACTCTAAATATGCGGACAAAGTCGTAGAATTGATGGGCGAAACGGTCATCAAAGGCGAAGCCGTAACGGTTACATTTGATTCCGGATCGACTTCAACACGTCGTTCAGGTAAAAAAGATAGTGATCATCCAAACCGTAGAACTCGTCAAGAAGGGGGAAGACGTGGGGAAGCCCGCGTTGCCCGTGAAGGTCGCAGAAGCGACCGTCGTGACGACTCTCGTGATGGTGGAAAAAGAACAAAAGGATACAAGCGCTAGTATAGCGCTTTTTTTCTTGTTCAAAAGGTGTATGATGGCGCAAAGGAGGGGAGTTTATGGCAGTAGAAACCTTGGCATATGAAGTGAAAAAACACGACGGCGACTTTGAAATTCGATGGTATCCCGATTATCAAATCATTGAAAATGAAAACAGTGATGGGTTTGATGAATTGTTTCGCTACATCAGTGGCACCAATCAAGACCGCCAAAAAATTGCCATGACCGCACCGGTGCTCAATAAGCTTGATGCCAATGGTATGCGTTCCATGTCGTTTGTGATTCCTTCAAGCATCAAGGCATCGCAACCACTAGAAAAAGGGCTTGTACTCAAAGCCGGCACCGCAGGACTGTTTGCTGTGGTGCGCGTTGGAGGCCGTG
>JBOGAI010000091.1:0-6390 GCA_051655665.1 Erysipelotrichaceae bacterium
AAGCCCCCACCGTAGAGGTTTACTATGAATCCAGTGCCAAGCAAGGGGAATATCGTGCACGTGACGCTTTTGGAAATGAAAGTGTGAGGGTTGTCGCGATTTCAATAAAAGCGGCCCCTGTGCTCAAAGTGCCTACAGAAATTCCCGCAAAGGTGCAACCCACCTACATCAACACGATCCTGTTGGTCAATAAAACGTATGCCATACCACAAGATTATGTCAGTCCACAAAAGGGCGAAGCGTATGCGCGCTTGCAAGAGATGCTCATGACTGCCGCTCAAGCAGGTCATCCCATTGCGTTGCTATCGGGATATCGTAGTTATCAACAGCAAGCAACACTGTTTCAAAAGTATGTAAATACACACGGCCTTGCAAATGCCCAAATGTTTTCGGCCCGCCCAGGTCACAGTGAGCATCAAAGTGGATTGGGGTATGACATTGGCAGCATTTCGAATGCGTTTGCCGAAACGACTGCGTATGCTTGGTTGCAAGAAAATGCAGCGTCCTATGGATTTATTGAGCGATATCCAAATGGAAAAACACACATTACGGGATACGTCTTTGAACCATGGCATTATCGCTATGTAGGCGTCTTGCATGCACAAGCAATGAAAGCAAAGGCATTGACCCTAGAGGAATATCTAGGGGTGGTATAAAAAAAAGAATAAGGAGCAATCCTTATTCTTTTTCTGGTTGACGGACTTCGTCCAAGTAATTGTAAAGGGTAAATTTAGAGATTCCCAACAGTTTGCAAATGCGTTCACCACTTTTGGTGATCAAGAAAGCACCTTTTTCATCTAGCAAGCGTACGATTTTGATTTTTTCACTCTTGTGCAACATATGCAGCGGACGGTCGTAATTGAGTTCGATGCTGGCAATGAGCTGGTCTAGCATGGTGGATACATCCAAAAACTGTTCGCTTTTCTCCAAGTCCGCAGGGGTAACCCCAATCAAGGAAACCATCGCTTTTTGCGCATCCAGCAATGGGGTCAAGTCATAGTTTAAGCACAATGAACCAACGATTTTGCCTTCATCGTTGCGAAAGAAGGTAGAAGAGTTTTTGATGAAGCGATGGTTGGATGTGCGCATCACTTTATTGTATTTGTGGGTCTCGTTCAATTCGCCACTCAGCACTTCAAGTCCCCATTGGTCCCCGCCATCACCAATGCTGCGTCCGGTAATGTGGCCGTTGCGAATGTCGATAATCGTTTGATCGTACTCTTTTAAGTTGTCGTGCAAAACGATTTCGCACGTATTTCCCAAGTGTTCTTCCAAAAGGTCTATGATTTGATCCAATTGGTCTTTGATTTCGTAAATGTCTTTCATGTTATCACCTCGTTAACCCTATTGTATCGAATATAGAGGGGAAATGCAATGTTATCAAACAATTAATTAGAAATACTATAAACTTTTTGTTAGTTAAAAGCCCTTTCTAAGTGGACAAAACAACAAAAATCTAAAAAAAAGTAGATTTAGTATTGAAAATCAAAAAAAAAGTATGTATAATGAGGACAACAACAAGGAGATGCTTATGAATAACTTACTACATGAAATTGCAAACATCGGAATTGTTCCCGTTGTGAAAATTGACCGCGTTGAGGACGCATTGCCTCTTGCGAAAGCCTTGATTGAAGGGGGCTTGCCGATTGCGGAGATTACATTTAGAACCGCATGTGCTGCTCAGGCAATGGAAGCCATTGCGAAAGCATATCCGGAAATGATCATCGGAGCGGGAACCGTATTGACTGAAGAACAAGTGGACACAGCTATTGCTGCAGGAGCTCACTTCATCGTATCACCAGGATTGAATCCTTCCATTGTGAAATACTGCATGGACAAAGACATCCTAATCATTCCAGGGGTTGCCAATGCAAGCGACATTGAAAGTGCATTGTCTTTGGGATTGAAAAATGTCAAATTCTTCCCAGCGGAACCACTTGGCGGAATCAAAATGATCAAAGCCTTGGCGGCACCGTATGGCGATGTGAAGTTTATGCCAACCGGTGGAATTTCGGCAGCCAACTTGGGTGACTATTTGCGTTTTGAAAAAATTCTTTGCTGCGGTGGCAGTTGGATGGTCGATGCTAGTCTTGTTGCGGCAGGTCGTTTTGACGAAATCAAACGCTTGACACAAGAAGCGGTAGCAGGAATGTTGAACTTGCGTTTGTTGCATGTCGGGGTAAACGATGCGAACAGTGTTGATGCGTTTGCTTCATTGTTGAACCAAGACGCAACCGAGCACAGCAAGTCCTGGTTCGTGGGGAAAACCATTGAAATCATGAAAGAAAATGGAAGAGGCACCAATGGGCACATTGCGTATGCAACTTCAGATATCAAACGTGCGCAAGCGCACTTTGAACGCCGTGGCTATACGTTTGCACCAGAAAGCGCAGCGTATGATGCCAAAGGCAATGTAAAAGCCATCTATTTCACGGATGATATTGGCGGATTTGCCATTCATCTTGTACAACAATAAGGAGACGATTATGAAAAAAATTGTAACATTCGGAGAAATCATGTTGCGCTTAGCCCCTCATGGCTACTTGCGCTTTAACCAAGCAGACAGCTTCCAAGCAACCTATGGCGGGGGGGAAGCAAACGTTGCGGTATCCCTTTGCAACTATGGAATGGATGCGACATTTGTAACGAAATTGCCAAAACACGAAATCGGACAAGCAGCAGTAAACGATTTGCGTCGTTATGGTGTGAACACGTCAAAGATTACCCGTGGTGGAGATCGTGTTGGGATCTATTTCTTGGAAAAAGGAGCAAGCCAACGTGCAAGTAACGTTATTTATGATCGTGCCCACTCTTCAATCGCAACTGCTACGGTTGAGGATTTTAAATGGGACGAAATCTTTGAAGGTGTGGATTGGTTCCACTTTACGGGTATCACTCCTGCTTTGGGAAGCAATGTAGCTGAAATCACCCTAGAAGCATTGAAGGCGGCGAAAGCACGTAATGTGCAAGTGAGCTGTGACCTGAACTTCCGTAAAAAATTGTGGACAAGTGCGCAAGCAAACGAAACCATGAGCAAATTGATGGAATATGTAGATGTATGTATTGCCAATGAAGAAGATGCTCATAAAGTATTTGGAATTCAAGCTGAAGATACTGACGTGGAACAAGGTGCTTTGAACCACGAAGGATATATTTCTGTTGCGAAACAATTGACCAAACGTTTTGGATTCAAAAAAGTAGCAATTACGCTACGTACTTCAATTACAGCCGATGATAACAACTGGGCAGCAATGTTGTACGCAGACGATCAAGCATATTTCTCTAAAAACTATGATGTTCACATCGTAGACCGTGTCGGAGGGGGAGACTCTTTCGGAGGCGGATTGATCTATGCGATGCTATCGGATTATTCCAACCAAGACACAATCGAATTTGCAACTGCCGCAAGCTGTTTGAAACACTCCGTTGAGGGTGACTACAACCGCGTAAGTGTACAAGAAGTAACAACTTTGATGCAAGGAGATGGAAGCGGGCGCGTTCAACGTTAGTCTACCAAACTTCACAATCGCGTCATAATAAGGTCCTCCAAACCAATCATAACTAATTGTGAAGTCGCTATGATCTCTTGTATATAAAAAAACGTCTGAAAGGGCGTTTTTTAATTTGAATAACCCCCTTCGAATGGAGGTGGAGGCGAAACCCTTAGTTTAAAGGGAATGTAACCGCTTGAAAAATACATATTGACAAATCGAGTTCGTTTGTTAAACTTTACTTGTATGCAATCAAAAGGGATGAGTGCATAGAATTCAAAGAAAGGGGGGGGACCATGGCAAAAATGACATCCAGTGAATATGTATATCAAGAACTGAAAAAGCAAATCATGTTCTTGCAGTTGCGACCTGGACAACAAATCAACGAGACTGAAACAGCAGACCGATTTAAGGTGTCGCGCACTCCCATTCGAGAGGCATTTCGCCGCTTGGAAATGGAAGGTCTGATTGACATCAAGCCGCAAAGTGGGACGACGGTTTCCCTCATTGACATAGATGAAATCAGTGATATTTTATATATCCGTGAGAAACTAGAACTGTCGGTGTTGCAGGAAATCAAAAATCTGAGTGAATCGCAAATCATAAAGTTGCGTGTTTTGTTATTGCAAGAAAAGGAAATGATTGATCATGATGGGGACTTGTTTGAAATGTCTCAAAAGTTTTTGGAACTTGACAATCGTCTGCATGAGAAGTTTTTTACCCTTGCAAACAAATCTTCGATTTGGAAACGTATTTCTCAAGATCAACCACATTACAACCGTATTCGTGTATTAACCAATGTGTATGTGAAATCGGACCTCTACAAGCTGTATGAGGAGCATGTGGCGATTGTGAGCGCACTGGTAAACCAAGACTACCAAACGCTAACGGATCTGTATAAGAAACACGTCTATGGGGGAATGGAATCCCTGGCGACAATCGTCAATGAAAATCGCGAATATTTCCGCTAAAAGGAATGATGCCTCATCATTCCTTTTTTTATGTGCATTCTCACTTGCAATGTGTAAAAAAAAGTGATTTTGACGAAAATATAGAAATGATAGGGCATACAATGTACAATGGAAAAGTAAGAAAACGCTTTACAATGATAAAAAAAGTACAAGTATTGTATTTTAAGGGTTTACATTGTATACATCATGTGATACTATAAGTACATGAAAGCGGTAACAAAGGGAATTCTGCGATCGACTCCTTCGGTTTTAAACCAACCGAAGTAATATCGATTGTAAACGGTTACCGATGATGCGTTATGCTTTGGACGAATACGCTGATTAAATAGGAGGAGGATTTATAATGGATCAAAACAAAGAAACGGTACAGCAGTACCATAGAGCCAAGAACTGGCAAATTGGATTGTTCGCACTGAACAATCTATCAACAAACGTTTATATGTTTATGATGATGTATGTATCTTACTATGCAACGGGGATTGCAGGATTGGCTGTTGTTACAGTATCAACCATTCTTACAGCAATGCGCTTATTCGATGGATTCACCGATCCCATCATTGGTTACTTTATTGACAAAACGGATACAAAATTCGGGAAATTCCGTCCGTTTATGTTCGCAGGGAACATGATTCTTGCCGTAATGATCTTGATTTTGCATAACACAACTCACTTGGTGCCGGAATCATTCCGCCTAATCTACTTCGTTGTCATCTACGGAATCTACATCATCGGATATACATTCCAAACCGCTTGTACAAAAGCAGCACAAGTTGCATTGACAAACGATCCAAAACAACGCCCATTGTTCACATTGTTTGACAACGTGTACCTGATGATTTTCCAAGTTAGCTGGATGTTCTATATCTCAAACATCTTGCTTCCTAAATACGATAATAGCTTTACCCTAGAATTCTTCAATGACTTGCTCATTGTGGGGATCATCTTATCTGCAATCTTCATGGTGTTAGCTGTAATTGGGATTGCGAAAAAAGACCGTACAGAATTCTTTGGTACGGGAGAAACAACAGACTTAAAATTCAAAGATTACTGGCCTGTATTAAAAAGCAACCGCGCGATTCAAATGCTTGTGGTAGCGGCGTCTACTGACAAATTGGCGATGAGTGTTGCAGGGAACAGTGTTGTAAGTATTATGTTATTCGGTATTTTGATGGGGAACTATGCATTGAGTGGTCAAATTTCGGCTCTTACAATGGTTCCAAACTTGATTTTGATTATCTTTGGTACTCAATTTGCTCGTAAATTCGGTCAAAAGAAAGCATTCGTTGTTTCCACTTGGGTTGCAATCATCACCACTGTTATGATGATGGCACTATTCTTGTTCGGAGATCCTACAACGATTTCATTGACAAGCATCAACTTGATGACTGTTGCCTTCGTTGTATTGTTGATTCTTAAAACGGGAATCGGTGCAATCTGTAATGGTATTGTTATTCCGATGATTGCAGACTGTGCAGACTATGAAACATCAATTTCTGGACGCTACGTTCCAGGGATGATGGGAACATTATTCTCATTTGTTGACAAATTCATCTCATCTTTCGCAACTACCATCATCGGATTGGGGTTGGCTGCAATCGGATTTACAACTGTAATGCCGGATGCGAACACACCGTTGACAGGAGGGATCTTCTGGTTGACAATCATCTTCTTCTTCATCTTGCCAATTCTTGGCTACATCGCTTCTATTATTGCGATGAAGTTCTATCCTTTGAACCAAGAAAAAATGGCGGAAGTGCAAACGCAAATTGCGGAAATCAAAGCAAGCAAAGCCTAAAATAAGAAACCATCCACTCGGATGGTTTTTCTTTTGTAAGAGGATTATGCAATCCGATACCCAAATTCTCTTTGATTCGCTTGATCCAACGACACGTTTTGCAAAGGGGCGCGAATAATCTACTGAGGCCTTC
>JBOGAI010000092.1:0-7366 GCA_051655665.1 Erysipelotrichaceae bacterium
CCAATTGATTATGATGGAAGTTCCGTTAAAAGTGGTCAAACCGGGTTTAACGAATTACCCTTCAGGAGATGGTTGGGAAGTTGTCAAAGAGGAAGAGTATCTCAAATCCAAACAAGAGATTAAAGAGATGGATCCCCGACTTGCAAAGTTGAAAGAATTTAAAATAGAAGATTAGTAGGAGGTGCTAACATGGCTGTACAACAAAGACGTAATTCAAAAACTAGAAAAGCAAAACGTAGAACTCACTATAAATTGGCTGCACCAGCTTTTGCGAAATGCCCAAATTGCAATGAGTACAAAAGACCTCATCGTATGTGCGAATGCGGATACTATGACGGTAGACAAGTAGTAGAAGCAAAATAAGGAAAGAGTTGATTCAACTCTTTTTTTGTAGGTGAGGTAAAACAATGAAAACGAAAGTAGTCCTATTGATTGCGAAAGCAATCTCCTTCCTATTGAAAAAAATCAACCGTGGAGGTTCATTTCCAGGGGTCATTGCGTTGCGTTTGCAACCGGATTTCTTATCCCAACTGACCTATCCCAAAACCGTTATTTTGGTGACGGGGACGAATGGAAAAACCACGACGACCAATATGCTTTACGACGTATTGGCAGGCAGCAACCATCACATCATTGCCAATTTAAAAGGCGATAACTTGAAAGTCGGGGTCGCCAGCTTGCTGGTCAACCACACCGATTTGTCCTTGACTGTCAACACGGACGTGTTGCTTTTGGAAGTGGATGAGTTGTCTGTTCCCAAAGTAATGGCGGAAGTGCCCATTACCCATATGCTCGTCAACAATTTTTTCCGTGACCAACTCGATCGCAGCGGAGAGATGGAAAATGTCATCCGCCGCATTGAAAAAGCACTCGAACACTTTGAAGGAACGCTATACCTCAATGGAGACGATCCCAATGTGGTGCGCTTGGCACGCTTTGTCGAACACGTCAAATACTTTGGGGCCCAAGCGTGTGCGGGTTCCACAAAAGAAAGCAAGGAAAGCAGTGAGGGTAAATTTTGTGTGTACTGCGGACAAATGATTCACTACGACTTTTATCAATATTCTCACATTGGACGTTTTCACTGCGATTGCGGACAGTTTGGCAATGTTGCCTATGATTTGCAACTGCGCGACATCGATGTCGAAGAGGGAACGTTTGTGGCAAATGAACAAACCTATCAAGTGCAACAAAAAGCGCTTTATGCCATGTACAACTGCGCTGGCATTATCTTGCTTTCCAATGATCTTGGGGCAAATATTGACGTGCAGCGTCATGTCTTCGCGCATTTTGATCGCATGAATGGCCGCAACGAGACGTATCAGCTGAAAAATGGCAACGAATTGATTTTGAACTTGGTCAAAAATCCAACTGGAACCAATGAAGTGCTCAAAGCGATCAATCGCGATCCCCGTCAAAAAGTAGTCTTGATGGTGTTAAACGACAATGACCAAGACGGAAAAGACGTATCTTGGATTTGGGATGCGCATTTTGACCGTCTTTTGGATGAAAAAGTCAGCAAGGTTATCTGCGCTGGAACGCGCGCCTATGACATGGCGTTGCGTTTGAAATACAGCGGAGGCGAGTTGGCGTTTGAAGTGGTGGAAGACTATGCCAAAGCCATAGAGCGCTTGAGTGAACATTCGGAAACCCTGTATGTCATCTCAACGTATACTGCCTTGCAAAAGGTGCGTGCGGTATTAAGGGGGTATCAACATGGAGCTTAACATTTGTTGGATGTATCATGACATTATGGACCTGTATGGTGATGCCGGCAACATTCAAACCCTAAAAATCCGTGCACAACAGCGCGGCATCGACGTAATCGTCGATACGTGCGGCATTGGCGAAGACAAGGATTTGAGTGCCTATGATGTGTTGTTTATCGGTGGGGGTGCCGACAATGAACAAGCCAAATTGTATGAGGACTTGTTGGCCCGCAAGGCCAACATCCAAAAAGCAATGGAGGAACGCGTCTTTGTGTTGCTTATTTGTGGTGGCTATCAATTGTTTGGCCAATACTACTTGGATGCCACTGGTCATAAAACGCTAGGGTTGGGCTTTTTTGAGTACTATACCGAAGCGAGTTTGGATGGGACGCGTTGCATCGGCAACGTTGCCGTAGAGTTTGAAGGCCACAAGATTGTCGGCTTTGAAAACCATGGCGGTCAAACCCGTAACGTCGCCACACCGTTTGCAAAGGTGTTGGCGGGGCATGGGAATACTTATCAAGACCGCTACGAGGGATTCTACAATGGACAAGTGCTTGGAACGTACTTGCATGGACCCTTGTTGCCCAAAAACCCCGAGATTGCCGATTTGGTGATTTCCAAAGGGTTGGCGCATCGCTATGGGGAAGTGGTCTTGCAACCGCTCGACGATCGTTTGGAACAACGTGCCAAACAGGTCATGTTGGAGCGTATCCTGAAATAACAAGCAGCGAGCAATCGCTGTTTTTTTTTGTTTTCGGAAGCCTTTAGCATACCAAAAGCCACTTTGGCAAGCATCATGCACGCAATTGTACAAAAAAAGTCCAAAAAAGATGAACAAATTACTATACAAACAGCGTAAATATAATATAATTGTGGTAGAAAGTGTCATAAAGTGGTGGAAAGTGGGTGAGTAGGATGTTCATGGGTGAATACGCACACAATATGGATGCGAAAGGACGCATCATCATGCCGGCTCGCTTCCGTGAACAATTGGGAACCAAATGCGTGGTGACCCGTGGTCTGGATGGATGTTTGAGTGTACATTCCATGGAGGACTGGGAACGCATTTACCAAGACCTACTAAAACTGCCCACCACGAAGAAGGAAGCTCGCATGTACATCCACATGCTCACCGCCAAAGCGTGTGAATGCGAGTGGGACAGCCAAGGAAGAATCTTAATACCACAAAATCTATGCAAGGAGGCAAATTTGATGAAAGAGTGTATGATTGTTGGTGCAGCCAGTCGCATTGAGATCTGGAATGCCC
The DNA here is from genome assembly GCA_051655665.1 of Erysipelotrichaceae bacterium. Lineage (GTDB taxonomy): Bacteria > Bacillota_I > Bacilli_A > Erysipelotrichales > Erysipelotrichaceae > JBOFMT01. The sequence continues at coordinate 2,980 of JBOGAI010000092.1, forward strand.
AAAAATGGAATGACTATTATGAATCCGCTAGCACTTCTTTTGAAGAAATTGCCGAAGCGATGACGGACTTTATCCTATGATGAAACACTACTCCGTTTTATTGGAAGAATCCTTGGATTTGTTGGACATCAAACCCGATGGCATTTATGTGGATGGGACCCTTGGGCGAGGGGGACACTCTAGTGCCTTATTGGCACGGATTCCACAAGGAAAACTGTATTGCTTTGACCGTGATGAAGAAGCAATTCAAGAATCCATCCCCCGCTTAAATGCGGTGGGCAGCAATTATGAAATCATCCACAATTCCTTTTCCCACTTGCAAGAAGAATTGCTCGCGCGTGGTGTCAAAGAAATTGATGGATTAATCTTAGACTTGGGCGTCTCTTCGCCGCAGTTTGACGAAGGACACCGCGGGTTCTCGTATCGCTTTGATGCCCCCCTTGACATGCGGATGGACCAAAGTCAAAGCTTAAGTGCCTATGAAGTGGTCAATACGTATTCTTATGAAGCATTGGTTTCCATCTTCTATCGCTATGGCGAAGAGAAGTTCAGCAAGCAAATCGCACGCAAGATAGAAAAACAACGCGAGATCAAACCCGTTGAAACAACGTTTGAACTGGTCGACATCATTCGCAGTGCGTTGCCTGCGAAAGTGGTCAACAGCAAAGGCCACCCGGCAAAAAAAATCTTTCAGGCCATCCGGATTGAAGTCAACAATGAGCTAGGGGAAATCGAAGCCGTGTTGGAACAAGGGTTGGATTTGTTGAAGGTGAAAGGCCGCATCGCGGTCATCTCCTTTCAGTCGCTGGAAGATCGCATTGTAAAGGAAGCATTTTTGAAAGTCAGTACTGTTGAGAAAATCGACAAGCGGATTCCCATCCTTCCCGGGATGGAAAAACAAGCAGACTATCGCTTGATCAATAAGAAAGTAATCGAAGCAAGCACAAAAGAGTTGGAGGAAAACAATCGCTCCCACTCGGCCAAATTGCGCGTAATAGAAAGGGTGGGGCATCATGGCGAAAATTAAACGAAACAAAAAATCACAGCACAAACGTTTTGAAAAGATGTTGTATAGCACGGCGTTTTTACTTATGATGGGATTCTTTGTGTCCAAATTGTTTGTGCAATCGTACAATGTGACCCTTGCCCAAGAACTGCGTGAATTAAACAGCATTATCCAAGTGGAACAAGAAAAAGTGTCGACGATGCGCTTAGAAGTGAAACAATTAGAAAATCGCGATCGGATTATGGGGATGGTGCAAAGCGACGGCTTAAAACCGATTCAAGATAATATCGTCGCGATTGGCGATTAGTTTTCGAGGAATAGAAAATGAAAAAAGCTCGCAAGCACCAAAATAAGGCTGTGGTGCACGCGGACAACACCATCAAGACCATTCGTTTGGCCCAACTGATCATTGGGCTTTTTGTTGTATCCGTAGTGCTGTATACCATCGTCTCGGGAAATCACTTCTTATCGCAGCAAAACGTCTTGGCGTTTTTGTCGAATACCCAAGTCAAAACCGAATACATCCAAGCCAATCGTGGCTATATTTACGATCGCAACAAGGAAGTCATTGCCCAAGATGTCGATCGTTACACCATGTATGCCGTCTTGGATGAATCCCGTATGGGCATTGGGGATGTGCCCGCGTATGTCGTCGACCCCGAGTTGACGGCCCAACAGCTCTCCCCCATCTTAGAGTGCAGCGTTGACAAGCTCAAAGGCTATATGGCCCAGGATGTATACCAAACCTATTTTGGTTTCTGTGGGAAAAACTTAAGTGCGAGTCAACGCGAAAAAATAGAAGCCTTAGAACTTCCCGGTATCGAATTCGAACATTCGATTGATCGAGTTTATCCAACCGGCGTGTTTGCGTCGCACTTGATTGGGTATGCCCAATACGACGAAAGTGCCCAAACCATTGTAGGACGGATGGGGGTAGAAGCATTGTATGACGAATTGTTGCAAGGGGAAAACGGCATCAAAAAAAGTACCAAGGATGCCAATAACTTGTCCCTGCCCGGAACCAGTTATTATGAGAAAAAACCTGTCAATGGCGATGATGTCTATTTGACGATTGATAAGAACGTGCAAGTTGCCTTGGAAAGCGCCTTAGAACAAACGGTATCCAAGCTTGGGGCGACCAAGGCGTGGAGTGTCATTATGGAAGTGGAAACCGGAAGAATCTTAGGGTGGGCGCAAGCGCCAGGCTTTGATTTGAACGAGCGGGAAATTGAAGATTATTTAAACATGCCAGCGCAGTATGTATTCGAACCGGGTTCGGTTATGAAAAGTCTGGTTTACTCCGCGGCCATGGATGTGGGCGTGTACGATGGAACGGCGAGTGTCATGACGGGGAAATTCCATGTCGGTTTGGATGGCTCTGGCAAAACGATACGGTTGCCAAGTGCAACAGGCGCGATTGGGACGATCAATGACGCCAATCGTAAAGGATGGGGGGTCATCAATTACGATGATGCCCTGGTGCGCTCTTCCAATACCGCGATTGCGGAGCTGTTGACCACTCGCTTGGATCCTAGTGTCTTGGAAACGTATTTGGATGCGTTTAAATTGTTTGAACCCATTGAAATGGACGGGGTGAAGACCAGTGTGGGAACCAAAAACTACATTTGGCCTTTTGACAAACTGGCAACCGGTTTTGGACAAGGTTCTTCGGTAACCACCCTTAACTTGATGCAAGCCTATAGTGCCATCTTCAATGATGGCGCAATGGTCAAGCCCTATTTCATCGAAAAGGTCGTATCCGGAGAGGATGGCAGCATTTTGGAACAAAACGAAACCGAAATTGTGGGCAACCCCATCCAGAAAAGCACGGCCGACCAAATGCTGGCTTTATTGCAACGCGTCGTGGAAGAACCGTATGGTACGGCACGTACATACCGGCTCAACGACACGACACTGGTTGCGAAAACCGGAACCGCCGAGATGGCCGTCAACGGTCAGTATGGGAATACCTATATTTCCTCTGTAATGGCTGCAGCGCCAGCGGAAGATCCAAAAGTAATGATGTATTATGCTTTTGAAAACAAAAACCCGACCAATTTGACCGGTGAATTCTTCCAACAAGCCTTTATGCAAGCCTTGTTGTCACTCAATGTGGCGGGAGACAAGTACGAGGAAGACGTGGAAAACAACCACAACAATCCATATCGTGAATATGTGATGGAAAATTACCGCAATCATAGTGTAGAATATAGCGTAGGGCAATTGCGTTCTTTTGGAACACAACCCGTTGTCATTGGCGATGGGGCGACGGTCATTGACCAGTTTCCACAAGCAAACAGCGCATCGAGCACCTTTCAAAAAACGTTTTTACTGACGGATGGCACGACCATCAAAATGCCAAACATGATCGGGTGGACCCGCAAGGAAGTTTCGGCCTTCTGGCAACTTTCAGGCATTCCCATTACCATGGAAGGCTTTGGAACGGTGTACGAACAAAATTTCGCTGTCAATGAAACCATTAGTAAATCGTATGAAATTGTTGTAAAATTGCAGTAGATTGGAGAGGTAATATGGAAAAATTTGCAATCGGTTTTGCGATGACCTTGGTCATTACCGTAATGGTAATGCCAAGTTTGATTCGCTTCTTACATAAAGTGAAGTTTGGACAAAGCATGCGCGAGGAAGGGCCCAAATCGCATGCAGTCAAAAAGGGAACTCCGACCATGGGCGGGATGGTGTTTGTCATCGTTCCGGTTTTGGTTTATTTGTTGTTGGACTTTGAAAAAGCAATGTCCATGCAAATGGGCATTGTCCTGTTGGCCTATGTTGCCTATTCTTTGATTGGGTTTTTGGATGATTTCATCATCGTCGTTCGCAAAAACAATGAAGGACTCAAACCGGCCTATAAATTTGGTTTGCAAGCGCTATTGGCCATTATGTTGTATTTTATGTATGCATCGTATGCGCCAACCACGTTGTACATCCCCTTCTTGCAATGGGAAGTGGAGTTGGGCATTTTGTACTTCATCGTGATTTTCATCATGTTTACCGCAGAGTCCAATGCGACCAACCTGACGGATGGGTTGGATGGTCTATGCGCATCCACGACCATCGTTGCCCTAGTGCCCTTCATCGCCTTGGCGCTTTGGAAGGAAGAAACCTCATTGGCGTTGTTGTTGAGTTTGGTGTTAGCGGGGGTGGCAGGGTATCTGCACTTCAACCGCTATCCAGCGAAAATCTTCATGGGGGATACGGGGTCTTTGGCCTTGGGCGGGCTATTTGCCGCCACCGCGATGATTTTGAAAGCCGAAGTAGCACTGCTGTTTATCGGTGGGGTCTTTTTGTTGGAAACACTGAGCGTTGTCTTGCAGGTGGGGTATTTCAAACTCTCCAAAGGAAAACGGATTTTCCGTATGGCAC